>JBOIDB010000179.1:0-21778 GCA_050740235.1 Gammaproteobacteria bacterium | reverse complement strand
TACGATCATGATCAGCGGCCGCTTCAGCTTCGGCGCGAACCTGGCCCGGTAGAGCTTCCCGACCGACGGATGTCGCAGGGCGCCCGGCAGACACCGGGCGTCCTGCGAGGCCTTCGCGCAGTGTTGCATTCCGGCGCGCGGGGTGTGCGGCGACGGGCGTCCGCTCGCAAACAGGACGGAGGAATCAGGCTTCCGCCGGGGCGGGCTCGCCGGGGGCCGCTGCCTGCGCTTCGCGAGCGGGCCGGTGCTTGCGGCTCAACAGCAGATAGACCACCGGCACGACGAACAGCGTCAGCAGCGTGCCGAAGGTAATGCCGCCGACGATTACCCAGCCGATCTCGCGGCGCGCTTCCGCGCCGGCGCCGTCGGCCAGGGCCAGCGGCACGGCACCCAGCACCATGGCGCCGGTGGTCATGAGGATCGGCCGCAGGCGCAGCCCGGCCGCTTCCTGAACGGCTTCCGGTTTCGTCCTGCCTTGCGCCTGCAGCTGATTGGCGAACTCCACGATCAGGATGCCGTGCTTGCTGATCAGCCCGATCAGCGTGATCAGCCCGATCTGGCTGTAGATGTTCATGCTGCCGCCGCTCAGCGTCAGCGCGAGCAGCGCGCCGCAGATCGCGAGCGGCACCGAAAGCAGGATGATGAACGGGTCGATGAAGCTTTCGAACTGCGCCGCGAGCACCAGATAGATGAACACGAGCGCGAGCACGAACATGACGGCGATGTCGCTGCTCGACTCGCGGAACTGGCGCGATTGCCCGTCGAGATCATAAGGCGTCTCCGGCGAAACTTCCCGCAGCGCGTTTTCCATGAAATCCAGCGCATCGGCCATCGGATACCCCGGCGCGAGCCCGGCGCTGATCGTGGCCGAGCGCAGCCGGTTGAAATGGTTGAGCTCCTTCGCCGCCACCGACTCGCGCACGGTGACGAGGTTCGATAGCTGCACCATCGTGCCGTCGCTGCCGCGCACGTAGATGGCGTTGAGATCGCCGGGAGTCCGGCGCGCGTCGTCCTCGATCTGCACGATGACGTCGTACTGCTCGGAGCCGCGCTTGAAGCGCGTCACGTTGCGTCCGCCGAGCAGCGTCTCCAGCGTCCGGCCGACTCCCTCGACGGTCGTGCCCACGGCGGCGATTTTTTCGCGGTCCACGTCGATCTCGAGCTCCGGCTTGTTGAGCTTGAGATCGGTGTCGGGATTGGTCAGCTGCGGGTTCTCGGCCATTCGCGCCAGCAGCTGGTTGAGAATTTCTTCCAGCTCCTCCCACGTGCTGGTGGTCTGTACGACGAACGATACCGGCTGACCAAAGCCTTCCACGCCGAGCGGCGGCGGCAGTATCGGGAAGGCGAGCAGTCCCGGTATGCCCATGAATTGGGGAAAGAGCTGGCCCTGGATGTCCTGGGCGCTGCGCTCGCGCTCGCTCCAGGGCTCGAGCCCCATGAAGCCGATGGCCTGCGTGACGGTCGGGAAGCCGACGATCGCAAAGTAGCGGTCGACCTCGGGGATCCCGGCGAACATCGTCTCCATCTGGCGCACGTACCGATCCGTGTATTCGATGCTGGCGCCTTCCGGCGCGATACCGAAGCCGATCACGAGCCCCCGGTCTTCCTCTGGGGCGAGCTCGGCCGGCAATCTCACGTACAGCACGACGAGCGCGGCGACGACCAGCGCCGCGATGCCCAGCACGACGAACCGCAGCCGCAGCACGGTGCCCAGGGCGCGGCGATAGCCACGCGTCAGGCCGTTCAGCATTCTCTCGCCGAATTCGAATGCGCGGTTGTGCTTCTCCTGATGCCTGAGCAGCTTGGAGCACATCATCGGCGACAGCGTCAATGCGGTGAAGCCAGAGACGATAACCGCGCCGGCCAGCGTCAGGGCGAACTCGATGAACAGCTTGCCGGTGCGGCCGGTCGAGAAGGCCATCGGCACGTAGACGGCCGCCAGCGTGAGGGTCATCGCCATGACGGCGAAGCCGATCTCGCGGCTCCCCTTGAGCGCCGCCTGAAACGGAGGCATGCCTTCCTCGATGTGGCGGTAGATGTTCTCCAGCATGACGATGGCGTCGTCCACCACCAGGCCGATGGCGAGCACCATGGCCAGCAGGGTCAGCGTGTTGATGGTGAAGCCGAACGCGTACATGAGCGCGAAGGCGCCGATCAGCGAGACCGGAATCGTCACCAGCGGAATCAGGGTGGCGCGGAAGTTGCGCAGGAACAGGAAGATGACGAGCACGACCAGCAGGATCGCCTCGGCGATGGTTTCGTAGACGGACTCGATGGAGGCATCGATGAAGATCGTGGAGTCGTATGCGATCTCCACCTTCATGCCTTCCGGCAGCGTCCGGGTGATCTGCGGCAGCAGCTCCTTGAGCCCGTGGGAGATGTCCAGCGGATTGGCCGTGGCCTGCTTGACGATGCCGAGCGGCACCGCGTTGCGGCCGTTGTAGCGGGCGCGGAAGCGCTCGTTGTTGGCGCCCAGTTCGACGCGCGCCACGTCGCCGAGCCGCACAAGATAACCGCCGTAATCCGCAAGAATGATATCGGCGAATTCCTCCGGCGTGCGCAGATCGGTTTCCGAGAGCACGGTGAACTCGCGCTCGGTACTTTCCACCCTGCCGGCCGGCACCTCGACGTTCTGCCGCCGCAGCGCGTCCTCGATGTCGCCCGGTGTCAGCCCGTAGGCGGCGAGGCTGTCGGTATCGAGCCAGATCCGCATCGCGTACTGGGCACCGTAAACCTGCGCCTGGGCCACGCCGCTGATGGTCTGCACCCTGTCCTTGACCAGGCGCTCGGCGATGTCGGCGATCTCGAGGTTGCTGTGCCGGTCGCTCGAGAACGCGAGGTAGATGATCGGCTGGGCGTCCGCTTCCTGCTTCTGCACGATGGGCTCGTCGGCTTCTTCCGGCAGGAAGTCGCGCGCCTGTGCGACGCGATCGCGCACGTCGGAGGCGGCGCCGTCCGGGTTGCGATCGAGGTCGAAACGGATCGTCACCTGGCTTTCTTCGGCACGGCTCACCGACTGGATGTAGTCGACGCCCTCGATGCCGGCCAGGCCTTCCTCGATCGGCGTCGTGATCTGCGATTCGACGACTTCCGCGCTCGCGCCCGGGTAGCTGGTCGCTACGGTCACGATCGGCGTATCGACGTTGGGAATGAGGCGCACCGCCAGGCGGTCGTAGCAGATGACGCCGAGCAACAGCACGATCAGGTTCATGACCGTGGCCAGCACGGGCCGGCGGATGGAAGTATCGGAAAGGATCATCCGAGTGTCATTGCCGGCTACTGCCGGCGGCCGGCATGGCGCCGGCGGCGGCATTCGCCGGAGTCACCGGCGCCACGGCGGCGCCATCGAACAGCTTGAGCTGTCCGGCGGTGACGATCTCGTCGCCGGCCTGGAGGCCGGATACGATCTGCACGCGCCCGGCGCGGCGGATGCCGGTCTGGACCTCGACGAGCCGGGCCTGCCCTTCCTCGACCCGGTAGACGAACTGTTGCTCGCCCTGCGGCCACAGCGCCTGCTCGGGGATCAGCAACGCATCGTCGTGTTGCGCGAGCTCCAGGTGCAGTCGCGCGAACAGGCCGGGCCGAAGTCTGCGCTCCTCGTTGGGCAGCACGGCGCGCAGCACCACGCTGCGACCGTTCACGTCGATCTGCGGATCGATGGCGGTCACCTCGCCGCGGAACGACTCGTTCGGAAACGCATCGAGCCTCACCTCGATCGTCTGCCCCGGGTCGAGGCGAGCGAGGTGCACTTCCGGCACGCTGAAGTCCACCTTGATCGGGTCGAGCTGGACGAGGCTGACGAGCGCCTGGCCGATCTCGACGTAGTCGCCCGGGCTGACCTGCCTCAGGCCGGTCACGCCTTCGAACGGCGCGTTGATGACGGTCTTGTCGAGCCGGGTTCGCGCGGATGCGAGCCGCGCCTCGTCGATCTCGAGCTGCGAACGGGCGTCGTCGTAGTCCGCCTGGGCAATGAGCTTGCGGCCGATGAGATCCTGAGCGCGCTCGAAGGCTCTCCGGCTCATCGCGAGATTGGCCTCCGCCTCGCGCAGCTCCGAGCGGATCAGGCTGGCATCCAGGCTGAACAGCGGGTCGCCGCGCGCGACGCGCTGGCCTTCCTCGAAATGAATTCTCTCGATGCGGCCGGCCAGCTCCGGTCGGATGACGACGCTTTCATCCGCGCGCAATGTGCCGACGGCGCTGATGGAATCCGTCAAGGCACCGGCGGTCACGACAGCTGTTTCGACGGCCGTGGGCGGCATCTGGCCGCCGGGGCCGCCCTGGGCTCGACCGGCGGTGCTGACAGCCATGAGCAGGCCGCCGGCGGCAAGAATCGCCACCGTACGGAAGTCGGGCATGCGGGGTGACATGGAAAGCTCCGGTGGCCTATTCTCGGTAGGTGTTCTACTGTACTATAACACTAACTTCCCTGATTGCAAGCATGGACCGGCGCCCGGTATGGCGCCGTGATCATAGTCCAGATCATCCGCGCGCGTGAGCGTTCCCTTTGTCCGCGTCGGACGCGGGCAACGCCGGCACAGTGATCGGTCCGCCCCTCGCGCGCGAAAGCAGCTAACGGCGGTCCTTATCTGAGCGGAATCAGCACATTGCTGTCGCCGCGCTGCAGTGCCAGCACCAGCGCGTCGGCCCCTTCGGCCGCCAGTCGAAACTCGTTCAGATTGTTGACGCGCTGGCGATTGACGTGCGTGATCACGTCGTTCTGACGCAGCGAGTTCAGAAACGCCGGGCTGCCGGGCGCAACGGAGGTGATCAGCACACCGGTCGTGCCTTGATAGGCGGGCGAGCTTTCGTCGACGGTGGCAAGCTCGGCGCCCTCGAGGCCGCGGTGTATCTCCTGGGCGACCACGGGCTCGTCCTGAACCTGCTCGCCGAGCGTGGCGGTCACGGTCTTTCTGTCGCCGTCGCCGCGGATGACCTCGATCTCGATATCCGCGCCCGCGCGGTGCATGCCGATGACGTTCCTCAGCTCGTTCGCGTCGTTGATCCTCCTGCCGTCGACTGCCACTATGACGTCGCCGGTCTCGATGCCGGCCTCGTCCGCGCCGGAGCCCGACACCACCTGGGAAACCAGTGCGCCGTCATCGACATCGATGCCGAGCGCTTCGGCAATCTCCGAGTTGATCGGCGTGATCTGCACGCCGAGCAGGCCGCGTTGCACCTCACCGAATTCGATGAGCTGCTCCATGACGTTCCTGACCATCGCCGAGGGAATGGCGAACCCGATGCCGATGTTGCCGCCGGATCGCGTGAAAATCGCCGAGTTGATGCCGACCAGCTCGCCGCGCAGGTTGACCAGCGCGCCGCCGGAGTTGCCCGGGTTGATCGACGCATCGGTCTGGATGAAATCCTCGTAGGCCTGCGCCCCCGCCGGGTTGATGCCCGAGCGGCCGAGCGCGCTGATGATGCCGGAAGTGACCGTATGTTGCAGGCCGAACGGATTGCCGATCGCGACAACGAAGTCGCCGACCCGCGCCTTGCCCGAGTCGGCGAGCGGAATTTCAGTCAGATTGTCGGCCTCGGTTTTCAGCAGGGCCACATCGGAGGCGGCATCGGCGCCGACGAGCTCAGCCTGGATATCGCGATTGTCGCGCAGCGTGACGGTGATCTCGTCGGCATTCGCGACGACGTGGGCATTGGTGACGATGTAGCCGTTCTCGGCATCGACGATGACGCCGGAACCGGCGGCCTGGAATCGACGTTCACGCGGACCGAACTGTTCCGGCAGGTCGAAAAACCGGCGGAAGAACGGATCCTCGAACAACGGATTGGTCTGACCCTGCACTTCGACGCTGCCGCGGGTCGCGATATTCACGACGGCCGGGGAAACGCGCTCGATAATCGGCGCGAGCGTCGGCACGGGGTCGAACGAGAGCGCGGCCGCCTCTTCCCGGGTCGCGTCTTCCTCCTGCGCGTGCAGCGCGATCGTGGCGGTGATTACGAGAAAAAGCGCAACGCCTGCGCCGAACAACCGATCCTTCATCGTCAAGTACCTTTAAGGGAGGGGCGGACCTGCATCAGACAGGCAGTCAGTTGATGTGCGGCGGCCGCGAATGGTCGCGCGCGATCGCGCCGGTCGTCCCTGAATGTGTAATGCGCGGACAGCAGGCGCGGGCGGAAAGTTCCGCTCACGCCCGCCGTCCTGCGCAACGTCATCAAACCGTCTTCAGTCGGTCTGCACGGAGATGCGCCGCGGCTGCACCTTTGCGTGCTTGGGGATTTTCACCTCCAGGACGCCTTTGGCGCTGCGCGCGGTGATGCTCTCGGCATCCGCCGTATCCGGCAGATTGAAGCGGCGGTAGAACTGGCCGCTCGAGCGTTCGACGCGACGGTACCCCTGGCGTTCGTCTTCCCTGACTTCCTCGCGGGAGCCGCGCAGCGTCAGCACGCCGTCCTGCATGGTGATTTCGATGTCCTTCGGGTCGACGCCGGGCACGTCCGCGTGCAGCACGAAATGATCATCCTCCTCGCGGATGTCCACCGCCGGCACCCAGTCCGTCACCGCGCCCTGCGTCTCGTCGTTGCCGAAACGGGACTCGAGCAGACGATCGAGATCGCGGTGCAGACGATTCATGACGCCCCATGGCTCGTATCGGATCAGACTCATTGCATTCCTCCATCGGAAGAACAAATACCTGCCGCATGAACTATGGGCGCGGGGCGGTTTTTCAAGTCGTCGCAATCGATGGCCGGACGAGGCGTCCCGGGACTTGTGGAGGGATCGGCCAGGCCGGCGGTGCATGACCCTGTGGATAAGCTGTCGGCGGGCTGGGGGCAGGCGGGGGATACAACATCTTGTGCTGCGGCGCGGCGTGCCAGGGGCCCGGAATCGGAGCTGTTTTTTGCCGCGGCGGTTTCTTTAACGTATTGATTTTAAAGATGTAAAATGACTCGATTCGACATATTACAAATGCTTGACAGGGGCTCCGACGATGCCTAGTCTTGATGACCCCGGACCACAATATCTTGTGTTTCCCGGCTCGACAAAAAAGCGACGAGGGGAGCTTCGAAGGGGAACTGCCTACGATGAATACTGCAGAGAAAATCCATCCCTCCCAGGTCTCGGAGATCGCCTTCCAGGAGGCGTCCCTGGACATCTGGGAGAAGAAATACCGCCTGTGCGCAAAAGACGGCACGCCGATCGATGCCACGATCGATGCTACCTACAAGCGCGTTGCGCGCGCGCTCGCGAATGTCGAGGAGCCGCACAAGCGTGACCAGTGGTACGAGCAGTTCGTCCGGGCGCTTCAGCACGGCGCGATCCCGGCTGGCCGCATTATCTCGAACGCCGGCGCGAATGCGCACAAGCCGTCGACATCGACGATCAATTGCACGGTGTCCGGCACGATCGGCGATTCGATGGACGACATCCTGAGAAAAGTTCACGAAGCAGGTCTCACGTTGAAGAGTGGATGCGGTATCGGGTATGAGCACTCGACGTTGCGTCCGCGTGGTGCGTATGTATCGGGCGCGGGCGCCTACACTTCGGGTCCGCTGTCGTTCATGGATATTTTCGACAAGATGTGCTTCACCGTTTCGTCCGCCGGTGGCCGGCGCGGCGCGCAAATGGGCACCTTCGACATCGGCCATCCGGACGTCATCGATTTCATCCGCTCCAAGCGCGAGAATGGGCGCCTGCGCCAGTTCAACCTGTCACTGCTCGTTACGGACGAGTTCATGAAGGCAGTCAAGGACGACGAGGAATGGAAGCTCGCATTCCCGGTAACGACACGCGAAACGGAAGACGAGCGGCTGAATCTCGCGGACAACTCGCGATTCGTATGGCGTGAATGGCCCGCCGCTGGCGATTACGTACGCAACGAAGCTGGACTCGTCGCCTGCCGCATCTACCGCAGCGTGCCTGCGCGGCGGCTGTGGAACGTCATCATGACGTCGACGTACGACTACGCGGAACCCGGTTTCGTGCTCATCGACCGCGTCAACGAAATGAACAACAACTGGTGGTGCGAGAATATTCGCTCGACCAATCCTTGCGCCGAACAGCCGTTGCCGCCGTACGGGTCTTGTCTGCTGGGGTCGGTCAACCTCACCAGGTTCGTGCTCGATCCGTTCTCCGAGAACGCCCGCTTCGACTGGGACGAGTTCCGCAAGGTCGTCAAGGTGTTCACGCGTATGCTCGACAACGTGGTCGAGATCAACGGCTTGCCTCTCGAGCGGCAGCGCGAGGAAATCCGTCGCAAGCGCCGCCACGGCATGGGATTTCTGGGACTCGGCTCGACGATCACCATGCTGCACATGAAGTACGGCTCGCGGCAGTCGGTCGCGTTCACGCAGAATGTCTCGCGCGAGCTTGCGCTGGCCGGCTGGGAGACGGCGCTGGAGCTGGCGAAGGAGAAGGGGCCGGCGCCGATCATGAGCGAGGAGTTCACGGTGACGGCCGAGATGCTGCGCAAGCGTCCGGAAATGGAGGCCGACGGCTGGCGCGTCGGCGCGACCATTCCCGGTCGCGTGCTCCACGCGCGGTACAGCCGCTACATGCAGCGCGTGGCCGACGCGGCTCCCGATCTCGTCGACGAGCTGGCCGAAACCGGCGCGCGCTTCACGCATCACAGCTCCATCGCGCCGACCGGTACCATTTCTTTGTCGCTGGCGAACAATGCGAGCAACGGCATCGAGCCGAGCTTCGCCCACCATTATTTCCGCAATGTCCTGCGCGAGCGTCGCAAGTCGAAGGAGAAAGTCGGCGTGTTCTCGTTCGAGCTGCTCGCCTATCGCCAGCTCGTCAACCCGAGGGCGATGCCGAACGCCAGCGAGCCGGACCGGAAGCTGCCGGATTACTTCACGACCGCGGAGACAGTCACGCCGAAGGAGCACGTCGACATCCAGGCGGCCGCGCAGATGTGGGTGGACTCCTCGATCTCGAAGACGGCCAACGTGCCGACGAACTACCCGTACGAGGAGTTCAAGGACATCTACATGTACGCCTACGAGCAGGGCCTGAAAGGCTGCACGACGTTCCGCTTCAATCCGGAAGCGTTCCAGGGCGTGCTCGTCAAGGAGGCGGATCTCAAGAATACGACGTACCGTTTCACGCTGGACGACGGCAGCGTCGTCGAGGTGAAGGGCGACGAGGAGGTTGAATACGACGGCGAGACCCACACCGCCGCGAATCTGTTCGATGCGCTCAAGGAAGGCTATTACGGCAAATTCTAAGGGCCTGACAGAGGGGCCATCAAAGTGAAAATCGACAGGAAAATCGTCAAATACTCGGTGGCGAAGCCCGAGGCGCCGTCCGAACCACGGGACAAGCCGGCGGAAAGCAAGGTCATCCGGATGCACGAGAAGCTCGAGCGCCCGGAAATGCTCGTCGGCTCGACCTACAAAGTGAAGACGCCGGTGTCGGACCATGCCATGTACGTCACGATCAACGACATCGTGCTGAACGAAGGCACCAGGCACGAGAATCGCCGGCCGTTCGAGATTTTCATCAACTCGAAGAATCTCGACCACTACCAGTGGATCGTGGCATTGACGAGGATCATTTCGGCGGTGTTCCGCAAGGGCGGCGACGTGACTTTCCTCGTGGAGGAGCTGAAGGCCGTGTTCGACCCGCGGGGCGGCTACTGGCAACCCGGCGGCAAGTTCATGCCCTCGATCATCGCGGAGCTGGGCTACATCATCGAGAAGCATCTGCAGAACATCGGCCTGCTCGCGAAGCCGGAGCTCGACAAGCATCAGCGCAAGCTGATCGCCGACAAGCGCGCCGAGTTCGAGGCGCGCGCGAAGCAGCAGGATGCGTTCGCGGCCAGCAATTATCCGGAAGGCGCGCAGCTCTGCGGCAAGTGCTCGACGGCAGCCGTGGTCATGCTCGACGGCTGCATGACCTGCCTGTCCTGCGGCGACTCGAAATGCGGGTAGAGGGGATTTCAAACCCGTGAACGCAGTCACATCCGGGACGCGCCACGTCGTTTAACTTGTACGCAACTGCGATCCGAGGGGGATCACGCCATGCGCGAGAGCGAGATCGACACCGACGTCTTCGAGGACGAGCTGGTCAAGGAGATGCTCCGGTTCGTCGAGGAAGGCACCGCGTCGGACGACGAACAGCAGAAGGATAACGAGAAGCCGGCCTCGCACGGAGAGTAGCGGTTTGACGGCCGCTCCGGATGGAGCGGTTGCGGCGACAGCGGTCCTATTCCGGGCGCTCCTCTTCCTCCTCATACCCCAGCGCTTCGCCTTCGCCCTGCGTGGCGTCCGCCTCGGCGGGCGGCGCTTCGTCGGGGTCCGTCGGTGCCGCGTCGCTTGCCGGAGCGAGCGGGGCGGCTTCGGCCGTCTTGGCCGTCGATTCCGCCCGCAGCTGCTCTTCGGAAGTCCGGATGCCGATGTGGAACGCGGCGAAACCGGGCATGACGACCTGATTGAGCGCGCGGCCGATGATGCGCCCGTCGTAAGGCGAGCGGATCTCGGTGCGCTTGTTGGTGATCGGATCGGTGACGGTGCCGAGCACCTCGTCCTTGCGGATGCGCTCGCCGAGATTCACGTTCGAGAACAGGATGCCGCCGGAATTGGCGCGTATCCACCGCGCATCGTAGTACACCGGCTGTGGATCCCCCCACAGGCTCACCTTGTTGACCATGCCCAGCTTGTCGAGCAGGGTTTCGATGCCCTTGACCCCGTGCGCGACCTCCTTTGGCTGCAGCCGCATGGGTTCCCCGGCCTCCAGCGTCACCGCCGGTATCCCGGCATCGGTGGCGGCGCGACGCAGCGTACCGCGATCGCCGGTACTGTGAAGGACGACTGTGGCGCCGAATCCCTCGGTCATCGCCACGACCTCCGGATTGTTCAAGTCCGCGCGGAGCTGCGGCAGATTCGCACGGTGGAACGAGCCCGTGTGCAGGTCCACGAGCTGATCGCAGTGGAGGATGATCTCGTGGAAGAACGAATGGGCGATGCGCGCGGCCGAGCTGCCGGTCGGCGACCCGGGAAAATACCGGTTCAGGTCGCGGCGGTCCGGCAGGTAACGGGAGCTGCGGCGGAATCCGTGCAGGTTGACGATCGGCACGCCGATCACGGCGCCGTCGAGCTTCTTCGGATCGAGCGAGTACATGATGCGCCGGACCATTTCCACGCCGTTGAGCTCGTCGCCGTGGACAGCTGCGGTGAGACAGAGCGTCGGTCCCGGCGACGTGCCGTTCACCACGAGCACCGGCGTGGGCGTCGAGATGCCTTCGAAGGATTCACTCGCCGCCCAGGACAACCAGTCGATCGCCCCGGGCGGCACTTCCGTGCCGAGCAGAAACAGCGTCTCCTGCGCATCCGGCGGCGGAGCTTCCACGGCAACGGGCTCGGCTGTGCCTTGGCCGGGTCCAGCCGGCGCGCCGGGCCCGGTATCGAGTCCCACGCCCGGCCGGTCTTCCGGCAAGCCGGGCAGCACGCCGTCCTCGTCGGGAACGGGTAGCACAATCTCTCCGTCGGCCGCGGGCGAGGCGGGCGCCTGAGCGTCTGCCGGAGCCGCAGGCGGCGCCACCGGCTCGGCGCCGGCCGGCGGCGTGCCTTCCGGCGCGGCTGTTGCGTCCAACGCCGGCCGTTCAGCGTCCGGCAGCGGTGACGCTTCGGGTTCGGGCAGTGGCGGCGGATCGGACTCGGTCAGTGGCGTTGCCAGGGGTTCAGGGAGCTGCTGCGCTTCGTCCGCGGGCAGAGGAGACGCCACCGGTTCGGGAAGGGGCGGCGTTTCAGCCGAGGGTAGCGCCGGCGCATCGGCGTCCGGGAGCAATGGCGTTGTGCTTTCGGTCGCCGCGTCCGCTTCGGGTGATGGCGACGCTTCGTCTACTGGCGCTGCAGCCCCTTCAACGGTCGCCGGCTCGGTAGCGACTTCGGCTTCGGTCGCGCCTGCGGCGCCGTTAACGGCTTCCGATTCGACGCTCCGCGGCATTTCGTCCACGGCCCATGCCGGGCCGCACAGCAGGCCGGCGAAGATCACCGGGATCAGCAGGTTCGACATTCGATGTCTCTTACGCATCACCGATACAGCCAGCCGCCGCGAATGTCCTCCAGTTCCTCCAGCAGGTCGATCGCGAGCGCAGCACCGGCAAGGTTGATCTCGAGATCCCGGATCAGGCGCGCCGCCACCTGGGCGCGCCGCACGGCCATACCGCGAAACCGCCACGTCTCGGGCGCGTCCCCGGACGGCTCGATCATCCCCTCGTTGACCATATCGATAACCAGTTGCCCGTCGATGGCGCAGTAGCGACACAGCTCGGCGAAGCTTACGCTCAATTCCTCGTCGATGAGGACGCCGGATGTGATCGTTACATTCGAAGTCATGGCATACGCAGACTCGCGCGCGGGTTCATCGGCATCTCTTCCGCCATCTGCCGGTAGATGGCTTTCGCCGCCTCCGTATCCGCCTTCGGCGTGACTATCGACAGGCTCACGTACTGGTCGCCTGCCACTTTGCCGGGCAGGCCGCGGCCCTTGAGGCGCAGCCTGCGGCCCGATTGCGAGCCGGCGGGAATCTTGAGTTCGACATCGCCGCCCAGGGTCGGAACGGTCACGGTGTCGCCGAGCGCGGCCTCCCAGGGCGTCACCGGCAACTCCAGGTGAATGTCGCGCTTCTCGGCACGAAACAGCGGATGCGGCCTGAAATCCGCCTCGAGATAGAGATCGCCTTTCTCGCCGCCGCCGATGCCGGGCGCGCCCTGGCCGGGCAGGCGGATGCGTTGCCCGGCCGTGATGCCGCGCGGGATCTTGACGTTGAGCGTGCGCTCGCGGGTCGTCACGCGGCCGGCCTCGACCTCCGGCGCGCGCAGCGTGACGCTGCGCGTCGCGCCTCGATAGGAGTCTTCCAGGTCGATGAGGATGCGCGCGTGATGATCCTGACCGCGCATGCGCAGCCCGGCGCCGTAGCCCTGCGCAAAGTCCGGCCCGCCCCCCCGCGCGCGGCCGAACAGGCTCTCGAAGAAGTCGCTGAAGCCGGTCGCGCCCGGCGCGTCGGCGCCGGAAAACTCGAAGCCCGCATCCCAGTCCGGTGGCGGGCGGAATTCCTGGCCCTGCTTCCAGCGGCTGCCGAACTGATCGTAGGCGGCGCGTTTCTCGGCATCCTTCAGAACCTCGTAAGCCTCGCCCACTTCCTTGAAGCGCGTTTCGGCGTCCGGCGCTTTGCTGACGTCCGGATGGTACTTGCGCGCGAGCTTGCGGTAGGCGCGCTTGATGTCATCCTGCGTTGCATCGCGCTCGACACCGAGTATCTGATAGTAATCCTTGAATTCCATGCGGCAGGCGGGCCAGAGAACGTCCCCCGATCAGCGTGCATCAAGCAGCAATCACGTATCTGACGGGAACATTGTCACGTCAGCTTCCGTAGAAGACAACATTTTCGCATCGGCGCCGTCGCGGGTGCAGCCGCGCCCGTCCGGAACGTCAATGAATCCAGACGCTCTTGGCGTTGACGAATTCCCGGATGCCGTGGTGTGAAAGCTCGCGTCCGTATCCCGAATGCTTGACGCCGCCAAACGGGAGCCGCGGGTCGCTCTTGACGAGGCCGTTGACGAAGGCCGCGCCGCACTCGAGGCGCCGCGCGAACCGCTCGCCACGCTCGGCATCCCGCGTCCAGACGCTGCCGCCCAGACCGAAGGCCGACTCGTTGGCGATATTGACGGCGTCCTGCTCATCGTGCGCGCGAATCACCGTCGCGACCGGGCCGAACAGCTCTTCGGTGAACGCGCGCATATCGGGTTTCACCCCGTCGAGAATCGAAGGACAGTAAAAGTAGCCTCTGCCGGCGATCGGCTCGCAACCGGTGACCGCGGTGGCTCCGCGCTCCAGCGCGTCGCGAACCTGAGCATGCAGGCCGTCGCGCAGGTCGCTGCGCGCCAGCGGCGCAAGCGATGTCGACTCCTCCAGCGGATCGCCCGGCTCGAGCGCGAGCACCGCCTCGCGAAATTGCTCGAGGAACGCCTCGGCCACGCCCGGCGTCACGATGAAGCGCTTGGCGGCGATACAGCTCTGGCCGGCATTCTGAAAGCGCGACCTGACCGCATTCCGGACGGTCGAGGCCAGGTCCGCGTCATCGAGCACGATGAAAGCATCCGAGCCGCCGAGCTCGAGCACGGTCTTCTTGAGCTGCGCGCCGGCGGCGCCGGCGACCGAGCGGCCCGCCGGCTCGCTTCCGGTCAAGGTAACCGCCCGCACGCGTGAATCTTCGATGATGCGATCGACGCGGTCGGTGTCGACGAGCAGCGTGGTGAACACGCCCGGTGGAAAGCCCGCGTCCTGGAACACGTCCTCGATCGCGAGCGCGCACAGCGCGACATTCGAAGCGTGCTTGAGCAGGCCGACGTTGCCGGCGGCGAGCGCCGGAGCGGCAAACCGGAATACCTGCCAGAAGGGAAAGTTCCACGGCATGATCGCCAGCACGATGCCGAGCGGCTGATATGCCACGTAGCTCTTGCCCGCATCCGTCGCGACAGGCTCGTCCGCGAG
Source organism: Gammaproteobacteria bacterium (assembly GCA_050740235.1). Lineage (GTDB taxonomy): Bacteria > Pseudomonadota > Gammaproteobacteria > Steroidobacterales > JACDCP01 > JACDCP01. The sequence goes on along the minus strand of JBOIDB010000179.1, from coordinate 7,321 downwards.
AAATCGCGCGGCATGATCGGCATAGAAATCGCAGGCCAGCGCGCACTTGTCGATCTCGGCGCGCGCTTCGCCGATGAGCTTACCCATTTCCGTGCTCATCAGGCGCGACAGCTTGTCGCGCCGGTCGCGCAGCAAGCCCGCCGCGGCGCGCAGGCAGTCAGCGCGCGTTTCCTGTGTCTCCGACGCCCAGCGGGGCGCCGCGTGCGCCGCGGCGTCGAGCGCCTGGTCGATGCGCTCGTCGTCCCAGGCTTCGGTTTCCTGTATGAGACGCTCGTCGGCGGGATTGACGGATCGAAAGTTCACGGTCTGCCTGCATTTGCTTGCGCCCGCTCGGTGCAATATGCATGCCAGACACAGACGGCGGATAACGGACGACCGACGGCAGAGAGATGACCGGAGTTCCAAGCTGCCTGCCGGTCGGAGTATCGTATAAGTCCTTCCGGCAGGCGCGAGGTTCGCATGGATTCAGGGAGGAGAATGGGCGCAGCGGTCCGCGCGGCCCTCGAGCGGGACAGCACGATTGCTCTGCGCGCACAACCGGCGATCGACATCGAGATGCGCAACGGCACGGTCGTGTTGCGCGGCGAAGTCACCGACATCGCCGCGAAGCGCCGCATCGCGATGCGCGTGGCGTCGATGCGCGGCGTCGACAGCGTGCTCGACCGGTTACGGGTCGTGGTGACCCGGCCGCGCGGCGACGGGGCTATCGCCGAGACGCTGCACGCGAGACTCGCGTCGGAAACCGTTTTCGGGCGCTACCGGATACAGCTTCGCGAGGAAGCCGATACGGAAGCGCAGACGGAAGGCCGGGAGATTCTCATCGAAGTCGCGAACGGCGTCGTGACACTTACCGGTGAGGTCCAAAGCCTTTCACACCGGCGTTTCGCCGATGTCCTGGCATGGTGGACGCCGGGCGTGGCGGACGTCGACAACCGTCTGCTCGTGCGGCCCCGCGAAGATGACAGCGACGACGAGATCGCGGATGCCTTACGGCTGGTGTTCGAGAAAGATCCGTCGCTCGATGCGAGCGGTATACATGCCGAAACCCACGATGGAACCGTGCGTCTCGAGGGTCTGGTGCACAGCGAGGAGCAGAAGCGGCACGCGGAGCTGGATGCGTGGTGCATTCTCGGCGTGCACGACGTGGAGAACCGGATCGAGGTGCGGGCCTGACACGAAGCTGCCGGCCGGTCAGCCGGCGCGACAACTCAGACGAGAACCACAAAAAAAGTGGGCGACATCCCTGTCGCCCGTGGCCCGCCGCATGAAATCCCTGCGCATCCATGCCGCCGGCGGTGTGATCGGATTGTCAGGCGCCGTCGCCGAACTCCTCGCGCGTCAAGAAACCGTCCTGGTTGGTGTCCATCGATGCGAACGCTTCCGTCGTTATCGCTTTCGCGCTCGTCGCTTCCTGCTCGCTGATCAGGCTGTCCTTATTGACATCGACCGATTCGAAAGTCGGTGCGACCTGCTCGCCCGGCAATGTCCGGACGGTGGGCGGCTCCGGTTGAGGCGGCGCCTGGCCGGACGCAACGCTGGCAATCAGCAGCGCACCCGCCAGCACCGTCCTCCGGATTTTCGAATGATCGTTCATCACGCGCTTCTCCTTCCCTGCAAGGCCGGGCCGGCGCCTGAGGGACGCGGCGACTTCCCTGTCGCCCGCCCTGTCAACTCTTGCTCTTCAATCCCTGAAAAGGTGGGGACATCCCTGTCTCCCATTGATCCCTGTCACTAGCCGGTCAGATCAGACCGGCCATCGACCGGCTTCAGCTCGAGGGCTCGAGCGACGTGTCGGTCTCGGTCTCGCTCTCGAACTCGGTCGGCTCCTCGACCGACGTGCCGCTCTGCGCGTCGAACTCGGTCTGTGAAAGGTAACCGTCCTGGTTGGTGTCGGCACTTGCGAAGGCCTCGGAATCCAGCACACCGGAGTCAGTGGCTTCCTGCTCACTGATCAGGCTGTCCTGATTGACGTCCAGATCCTCGAAGTTCATCGCCGTCGAAGTCCCGGTCTCCATCGACTCGGACTCGGTATACCCGCCTTCTTCGCCCGCGATCGCGGCGCCGGTGGCGAGTGACATGCCGAGAATGATAGCTAGCTGCTTTTTCATGTATTCCTCCTGATTGAATGTCTCAATGCTTCGGGCAAGACCCCCTTCCTGAGGTCTGCGGACAGAGAGGTAGCAACGTTTGTGCCAGGCGAAAAAAGTTTATAAATATCAGGCATTTATGGACACAAAACGGCGATACGTCAGCGCGCCGGGGCGCTACAGGGCAAATTCACCGTCAGGTTGTCGCTATATGCCAACAAGCCCATATGACTGCTTGCAATATTTGCAAGAAGCCGCCCGCAGGGCCGCATGGCACGGCTCCTGGCGCATGCCGCGCTGTCGGCAATTGCCTGCAGGCGCCCGCCGCGTGACAATTCCGCCACCTGAGCACCGGGAGCCGAACAATGACTTTGAATCTCGCGCTCGAGCCGATTCTCGCCATCCTCGCCGGCATCGCGATCCTGATCGTGCCGCGACTCCTCAACTACATCGTCGCGATCTACCTGATCGTCATCGGCGTGCTGGGCCTGATTTGAGCTCGATATGTGAGATCGGTCCTTCAGCTCCGGGGGCTGGATCGGGTATAAGAGGGGATATCCGCTAATCGACGTTCCGGAGGGGGGATGAAGACTTGCTGGCGCCTGGCGATCTGCGCTGCGGTCGCGCTGAGCACTTCGCAGGCTTTCGCCGAGGACTTTCCGCGGCCGGCGGAGCTCGAGCCGGACGTGCGGTTCTGGACCCGCGTCTATACCGAGATCGACACCAACGGCGGTTTCCTGCATGACGCGCGGGATCTTTCGATCGTCTACGAAACGCTGCGCTTCGCGCCCGGGTCCAGTCAGCGCACGCGCAACCGCCAGGTCGACGAGGCCAAGAAGCGCTACGCCACCATTCTGAAGATCCTCGCCGGCGGCAAGCGAAAGGGCCTCACTGCCGAAGAGTCCCGCGTGCTCGCGATGTGGCCGGAGAATATCGGCAATTCCCGGTTCACCGACGGCATCCAGGACCTGCGCTTCCAGCTGGGGCAGTCGAATCGCTTCCGCGAAGGCCTGTTCCGTTCCGGCGCCTGGGTGTCATACATCCGCAACGCTTTCGAGGAGGCGGGGCTTCCGCCGGAGCTGGCGGCGCTGCCGCATGTCGAATCGTCGTTCAACCCGGCCGCCTGGTCGCACGTCGGCGCGGCAGGCATGTGGCAATTCACCCGTTCGACGGGACGTCGATACATGCGTATCGACCATGTTGTCGACGAACGCCTCGATCCTTTCGCCTCGACGCTCGCCGCGGTTCAATTGCTGCGCCACAACTACGAGGTCACCGGCACCTGGCCGCTGGCGCTGACGGCTTACAATCACGGCGCCGCGGGCATGCGGCGCGCGGTTCGCCAGCACGGCACGACGGATATCCTGACCATCGTGCGGCAGTATCGCGGACGCACGTTTGGTTTCGCATCGCGCAATTTCTACGTGGCTTTTCTGGCGGCACTCGACATCGATCGCGATCCGGAAAAATATTTCGGTCCGGTGAAGCACGCAGCGGCGCTCGACTACGCGCTCGTCGAGCTGCCGGATTTCCTCTCCGTGGACACGCTGCAGCGGGCGTTCGGCGTCGATCGCGCGACCCTCATGAAGAGCAATCCCGGTCTCATGGCTTCGGTGTGGAGCGGCAGCAAGTATGTTCCGAGCGGATTCACCCTGCGCCTGCCGCGCAAGTCACTGTCCGACCCCGCCGGTGAGCTGCTTGCAGCCATTCCCTCCGCGGAACGGTTCGCCGAGCAGACGCCCGACCTGTTCCATCAGATCGTGCGCGGCGATACGTTGTCGACGATCGCCGCGCGTTACGGCGCGAGCATACAGGACCTGGTCGATCTGAACGGCCTGAGAAGCCGGCACAGCATCCGCGCCGGGCAGGTGCTGCGCTTGCCGGCCGCCGGTGCCGCGCCGGTGCTGGCGGTCGCGAGCGCCGTGCCGCCGCCCGACGGCGTCTACGTGGTGCGGCGCGGCGATTCCCTGTCGTCGATCGCACGGCATTTCGATCTGTCCGAGAACGAGCTGCTGGCCTGGAATGCGCTGCCCGACCGGAACCGCCTGGCGGTGGGGCAGAAGCTCAGGCTCGCCGTGCCGCCGGACGGCATCGACGTAGCGTCACCCGACGCCGTCATCGCGGATACGGCGCCGATCGAGGCCGCCGAGCCGGCCACGGAAGTGGCGGCCGACGTGATCGCCATCGGCGGCGCGGCACCCGAGCTCAGCGAAGCCGAGGTCGTCGCGGTCGAATCGGCCGAGCCGACGACCGGCGAGGAAGCAGCCCTGCTCGGCCCGGTGCTGGCCGGCGCGCATCCGGCATTGAGCGCCGACCCCGCCGACTACACGGTTGCCGGCGACGATACGATCGAAGTGCAGGCCGCGGAGACCCTGGGCCATTACGCCGAATGGCTCGACCTGCGCGCGAGCCAGCTCAGGCGCATCAACGGCATGAGCTTCACGCGGCCGGTCGTCATCGGCCGCCGGCTGAAGCTGGATTTCTCCCGCGTGACGCATGCGGAGTTCGAGCGTCGGCGCATCGACTATCAACGGGCCCTGCAGGAAGAATTTTTCGTGGCCCATCAGATCCGCGATACGCGGACGCACGTCGTGAAACGAGGCGAATCGCTCTGGGTGCTGGCGCAGCGGCGCTATGGGGTCCCTGTCTGGCTGCTCAGGCAATACAACCCCGATATCGACCTCGACAACGTGCATCCGGGCACCGAGGTGGTGATTCCCGAGCTCGTCGCTGCGCAGCAACCCGTAGCCGCGGCCGACGATACGCTGTCGGACGACGGCAAGGTCGTGGCATTCTCCGGGACAACCACCGACTGACTCGCCCCCGGCGAGGGATCTCCGACGACCACGCCGCCTGCGAAAGCCGGCGGCGCCCGCATGCGCAATGTAATTTTCGTCCTGCCGTTCTTCCTGGAGACCACGCTGCGCTTCGTGGACGGCGCGGCGCGGCTGCCCGGCGTGCGCCTGAGCGTGATCAGTCAGGATCCCGCGGAGAAACTGCCGCCGGTGTTGCGCTCGCGCCTGGCCGCGTACTGGCCCGTCGGCAACGGGCTGGATGCGCAGATGATCCTGGATGCCGTTCGAGCGCTCGAGGCGCGCCTCGGCCGGGTCGAACGCCTGATCGGCACGCTGGAGCAGCTTCAGGTACCGCTTGCTGAGGTGCGCGAAAAACTCGGCCTGCCGGGGACGAGCGTGGAGGCCTCGCGAAACTTTCGCGACAAGGCGCGCATGAAAAGCGCGCTGCGCGCGGCCGGCGTTCCCTGCGCGCGCCACGGGCTGGCAGGACGCGCGGGGGAGGCGCGCACCCTCATCGATGAGCTCGGCTATCCGGTGGTCGTCAAGCCGCCGGCCGGGGCAGGCGCGACGGCGACCTACCGGCTCGAAGGCGACGCGGCGCTCGAGCGATATCTCGAGCGGCACCCGCCGCATCCCGACCGGCCGGCCCTGTTCGAGGAATTCATGACCGGACAGGAGCACTCGTTCGACAGCGTGCTGATCGATGGGCGAATGGTCTGGGATTCGATCTCACGTTACACCCCGACGCCGCTCGAGGTCCTCGAGAACCCGTGGATGCAATGGTGCGTGCACCTTCCGCGTGAGATCGACACGCCCGAGTTCGATGACATCCGCGCGCTGGCCGGCCGCGCGCTCGAGGTGCTGGGCCTGTCGAACGGTCTCGCGCACATGGAATGGTTTCGGCGGCCCGACGGAAGCGCGGCGATTTCGGAAGTCGGCGCGCGACCGCCGGGCGCGCAGTTCACGAGCCTCATTTCCTACGCTTGCGAGATGGATTTCTACCAGGCATGGCCACGGCTCATGATTTTCGATGAGTTCCAGGTCCCTGAGCGGCGCTGGTCGACCGGGGCTGCCTACCTGCGCGGGCAGGGGCAAGGTCGCGTCCGCGCCATCGACGGGCTCGACCAGGCGCATCGGGAAATCGGTGGGATGGTCGTGGAGGCCCGGCTGCCGCAGATCGGCGAGCTGCAGCCGGCCGGGTACGAAGGCGCCGGCTACGTCATGCTGCGCCACGGGCAAAGCGATGTCGTGGCGCACGGCCTGAAACGCGCGGTCGAACTGATCCGGATTCGCCTCGGTTGAGCGTTTGTCGCAATGCAGCGACATTAATTGGTTTGATGAGAATAATTACGTAATTTTGCGATTACGTTCATAAAAACGTTTGCAGGGGCGTCATCTTTTGTTAATCTCCGCTCCGGGTGGGGGGATCACCGCGGGCTCAAGGATGGCTGTGTCGCAAGGGTGCGGGCGCATGTGTGCCCGTGCGCCGTTTTTGCGACCCAGGTCCGTTTTTCCCCGCGCTTGCATAGCTAGACTCGACATCGTCAAAACCCGCGGAGGGGATAGGGGTCATGAAGCTCGCAGCGCCCGCGTTCTTGATGCTTGCCTTGCTCGCGCAGTCCGCGTGGGCAACGGTGACGTCGCCGGCATCCGACATTTCGAAGCCGGATTTCCGCCTGCTAACCATCGAAGGATTGCGTGCACGGGTATTCGAGGCAGGTCATCTGCTCGATGCCGGCGAGCTGGCCGCCGCCGAGAACGTCGCCCTCGATCTGGCCGGGACGTTCGAGCGCGCGATGGCGGACGCGCCGGGCAATTATCACTGCTTCCTCAACCAGGAGGAGTTCGATCGTTTTCGCGCCGGCTACGGATCGGTTCCGCTGGTCTGGCTGGAGCCGACCTACTGTGACGCGCTGTTCATCGCCGGCCTGGCGCGCGCGCACCAGAACGACTGGGCGGGCTCGATCGCGGCCCTGACCAAGGTCATGGCATTCGCTCCGTACGAGGTTCAGGCGCGCATCGAGGCCGGCTACGTGCTGCAGAGGCTCGAGCGTCCCGAGCAGGCCATCCGCGCCTATCGCGAAGCCCTGAATCTCATCGAAAAATTCGGTCTGGAGCCGTCGGTCAAAGGCCGCGTGCTGCGCGGCATCGGCTCGTCATACATCGACCTCGGCCAGTACGACGAAGCGCGTGTCTGGCTCAACCGCGCCATCGACGTGGATGAGTTCGACCTGCGCGCCTTCGACTCGCTGCACTACATCGACAAGCTGACGTCCTCGACCGCCGCCACCGCCTTGCCCTGATCGCGGCTGGCGCTGCCGGCGGACCGACGCCCGGCGGTTTCTCGGAAGTCGCGACGCGGCCGTATCCGCACTTCCTGCAAGTCGGTCCGGTCGGACCGGCATCGGTCGCAGTATGTGTTGTGCACACGTGCGGTAT
>JBOIDB010000178.1:0-18885 GCA_050740235.1 Gammaproteobacteria bacterium | reverse complement strand
GTGTCAGACCGCGATTTCCGAAATTACGCCCGGCGACGGCGGCGGACGGCAAGTGGAAATCGCGGTCTGACCCCGGTTCGTCCAATTCCTGTCCGGCAATCACGAGAAGCCGTCCTTCCAGTGCCGGACGGCCGCGAGCACCGCGACCGCATCCTCCAGCAGCTCGCCGGCATGGTGCTCGGCGGCCTCGCGGACGGAGTCGCAGTCGCAACGCAGGAACGGATTCACCTCCTGTTCCAGGCCGATCGCGGACGGCAGGGTCGGCTTGCCGTTCCTCCGCCGCTCGCGGGACTCGTCGAGGTACGCCTGCGCGCGTGCGTTGTCCGGCTCGACCGTCAGGGCGAATCGCAGGTTGTCGAGCGTGTATTCGTGGCCGCAGTACACCTGCGTGTCGTCCGGCAGCGCGGCGAGCTTGCCGAGCGAGCGGGCCATCTGCTGCGGCGTGCCCTCGAAAAGGCGGCCGCACCCGGCGCTGAACAGCGTGTCGCCGCAGAACACGCTGCCGTGGCCGACGAAAGCAATATGGCCGGCGGTATGGCCGGGGATGTCGAGCACCTCGAAGCTCAGGTCGAGCATCGTCAGGTCGACCGGGTCGCCTTCCAAAAGACCGCGCGTGCGCTGCGGCACGTGCTCGCGAGCCGGCCCGTAGACGGGAATGTCCCAGGTGTCGACCAGCCGCGAGATGCCGCCGACGTGATCGTAGTGATGATGGGTGGCAAGAATTGCGGCCGGCTCGAGCGCCAGCCGATCGAGCGCCTCGAGCACCGGCTCCGCGTCGCCCGGATCGACAACCGCGACCTTGCGCGGATCGACGCCATGGACGAGCCAGATGTAGTTGTCGCGAAATGCCTCGACGGGCGTGACTTCCAGCATCATGCGGTACTCTCGTCCTGCGGGGTCGTCGACCCCCGGCGCTCCCTTCAGAAGTCCTTCCGCGGGAGTCTACCCATTCCTTTTCGCCCGGCCCTCGACGGGTTCACAGTTCGGCCGTCCGGCCGGCATTGACACGGCTTGACCGTAGGCCGGCACGAGCATGCCCCGGACTCCGATCCGGGGGCCAGAGGGTGCTGCCGGCGCTCGCCGGGTCGGAATGCGCCTTCGAATTCTGGTTGGTAACGGCGCCCACCGGTTATCCTAACGGTATGCCGGCCCCGTCCGCAATTCATAAGTGGCTGCGCACCCCGCTTGGAATGGATCTGAAGGCTGCCGAGGATCGCGTCGTGCTGCGTTCGCTCGAGCAGGTTTTCGGGGTTCAGCTCCTGCAGATCGGTGCCTGGGGCAAGCCGGGCTGCCTGCTCGAACACGCGCGCACCCAGCGCAAGGGCATGGTCGGCGACGAGGGCGCCGGCGCCTCCATCGTCGGCGACCCGACCGCGCTCGGTATCTCCTCGGACTCGATCGATGCCGTCCTCCTGCCGCATACGCTCGAGCTCAGCACCGAGCCGCACCGCGTGTTGAGGGAGGCCGAACGCGTGCTGATCGGCGAGGGATGCCTGCTCGTGCTCGGCTTCAATCCGCTCAGTGCCTGGGGATTGCGGCGGGCGTTCTCGCGGAGCCGCTTCCCGCCGGGTATCGAGCAGTTCATTTCCGAGCGGCGCATCCGCGACTGGCTCAAGCTGCTCGGCTTCGAGGTCGAGCACGTGCACCATTACCTGTTCGCGCCGCCGTTCCGGCGGCGCTCGCCGGCACGTGAGCCCCGGCAAATCGACAGGGCTCGCCCGGCGTGGCAACGCTACCTGGCCGGCGGCTATCTGGTCGTGGCGAAAAAGCACGTCTATACGCTGACGCCGATCCGGCCGCGATGGTCGCGCCGCAAGGTCATGGGGGGGCTGGCGGAGCCGAGCGCGCGAAGCATCCACAGCTCGTCAGGATGAGCCGCGTGAGCATCTACACGGACGGCGCCTGCCGGGGCAATCCCGGCCCGGGCGGCTGGGGCGCGGTGCTCGAAGCGAACGGACGCGAGAAAGAGCTGTTCGGCGGCGAGCGCCTGACGACCAACAACCGCATGGAGCTGACCGCGGCGATTCGCGCGCTGGAGGCGCTGAAGCGTCCGTGCAAGGTGGTGCTCTACACGGATTCGCAGTACCTGCGCAACGGCATCAGCGAATGGATCGCGGGCTGGAAGCTGCGCGGCTGGCGCACGGCGGCGCGCAAGCCGGTGAAGAACGCCGACCTGTGGCAGGCGCTCGACGCGCTCGTTGCGCAGCACGAAATCGAATGGCGCTGGGTCCGCGGGCACTCCGGACACGGCGGCAACGAGCGGGCCGACAGGCTGGCGAATCTCGGCATCGACACGATCCTCGCCAATCGGTAAGGTTCGTCCGGGAAAAACGGAACGTCATGGGAACATTGCTCATTTCGTATTCACGAGATCGGCAGTGTCCCCGGGAGGACTGAGTGCGACAGGTTGTGCTGGATACGGAGACGACCGGTCTCGAGGTCGAGCGCGAGCACCGCATCATCGAGATCGGTTGCGTCGAGCTCGTCAACCGGCGCCGCACCGGCCGGGATTTCCACCGCTACCTTTGTCCGGACCGGGACATCGAGTACGGCGCGCTGGACGTGCACGGCATCGACCTCGAGTTCCTCGCCGACAAGCCGCGATTCGCGGACATCGCGGCCGAGCTCGTCGAATACATCGGCGGCGCGGAGCTGATCATCCACAACGCCGCTTTCGACGTGAGCTTCCTCGACGCGGAGCTGCGCGGCTGCGGAGGAGTGTACGGCGACATCACCGGCTACTGCACGGTCGTCGACACGCTGGAGCTTGCACGCCGGCTGCATCCGGGGCAGCGCAACAGCCTCGACGCGCTCTGTCGCCGGTACTCGATCGATTGCTCGCAGCGCGACGTGCACGGTGCGCTGCTCGATGCGCGGTTGCTGGCGGACGTGTATCTGGCCATGACCGGCGGGCAGAGCACGCTCTCGTTCGACAGGCAGGACCGCGAGGCCACCCGGTCGTCCGGCATGCAGCCGGTCATGCGCAACGGATTGACGCTCAAGGTTTTGCGGGCCACCGAGGCCGAGCTGGCCGCGCATGAGCGCCGGCTGGACGCCATCGCAGCGGCCAGCGGCGCCGGCTGCCTGTGGCGCAACCACGAAAAGCCCGACGGCCGAACAGCGGCGAATCGTCAAAATTGAGATGACGCGGGCCTTCGCCGATAATTTTCTCGGCAACTCACCGGAATGGTACAAGCTCACCATTCTCGCGTTTCTCGTCGTCAATCCCATCGTGTTTTTCTTCATCGGCGGCACGATCGCCGGCTGGCTGCTGGTCGGCGAGTTCATCTTCACGCTCGCGATGGCCCTCAAGTGCTATCCGCTGCAGCCGGGCGGTCTGCTCGCGATCGAGGCGGTCGTCATCGGCCTCACGTCGCCCGACTCCGTCTATCACCACACCTATGAAGCCTTCCCGGTCATCCTGTTGCTGATCTTCATGGTGGCCGGCATCTTCTTCCTCAAGGAGCTGCTGCTTTTCACGTTCACCAAAATCCTGCTCGGTATCCGCTCGAAGATCGCCCTGTCGCTGATGTTCTGCTTCACGGCGGCCGTTCTGTCGGCCTTTCTCGATGCGCTCACCGTCACGGCTGTCGTCATCACGGTCGCGGTTGGCTTCTACGGCGTTTTTCACAAGGTCGCCTCGGGCAAGTCCATCGAGCACGAGCACGATCACGACCACGCCAGTGACGAGCATGTGCACGAGCTGCACCGCGAGGACCTGGACGCTTTCCGGGGCTTTCTGCGCAACCTGGTCATGCACGCCGCCGTCGGCACCGCGCTCGGCGGCGTGACGACGCTCGTCGGCGAGCCGCAGAATCTGCTCATCGCCACGGTTTCGGGCTGGCATTTTGTGGAGTTCTTCGTGCGCATGGCGCCGGTCTCCATTCCGGTCTTCATCGTCGGGCACCTGACCTGCGCGCTCGTCGAACGCTTCGGTGTGTTCGGCTACGGCTATACCCTGCCGGAATCGGTGCGTGCCGTGCTGACCGGGTACGACGCGAAACAAACCGCGAAACGCACGCGGCGGGAGAAGGCGGTGCTGATCGCGCAGGCGGTGGTTGCCGTAATCCTCGTGCTCGCGCTGGGCTTCCACCTCGCAGAAGTCGGCATCATCGGCCTCATGATCATCGTGCTCGCCACAACATTCACCGGTGTGACGGAGGAGCATCGCATCGGCCGCGCGTTCGAGGAGGCGCTGCCGTTCACCGCGCTTCTGGTCGTGTTCTTCGCCATCGTCGCCGTGATCGCCGACCACCAGCTTTTCACGCCCGTGATCGGATGGGTGCTGACCCTGGAGGGGGGCTTGCAGACCGCCATGTTCTATGTCGCCAACGGCGTGCTTTCCATGGTCAGCGACAACGTGTTCGTCGCGACGATCTACATCACGGAGGTCAGGGAGGCGCTGGACGCCGGCCATATCACGCGCGACGTCTACGACATGCTGGCGGTCGCGATCAACACGGGCACCAACATACCGAGCGTCGCGACGCCCAACGGCCAGGCGGCGTTCCTGTTCCTGCTCACCTCCGCGCTGGCGCCCCTGATCCGGCTGTCGTATCTGCAGATGGTGTGGCTCGCGTTCCCGTACACCGTCACGATGACCCTCTCGGGCCTGTTGTCCGTCTTTCTGTTCCTGCACTGAAAGACCTTCATGCTGCCCGATTCCAGGGACATCAGGCTCGGCATCATCGGCCTCGGCTACGTCGGCCTGCCGCTGGCGGTCGAGTTCGGCCGGCAGCTGCCGACGCTCGGCTTCGACGTCGACCGCGGGCGCATCGACGATCTGAAGGCAGGCCGTGACCGCACGATGGAAGTCGAGGCGCAGGACCTGGCTGCCGCGCGGCAGCTCCGCTTCTCCGCCGATCCCGCCGAGCTGCGATCCTGCAACGTGTTCGTCGTGACCGTGCCGACGCCGATCGACGTGCACAAGCGGCCGGATCTGGGGCCGCTCGAGGCCGCAAGCCGCACAGTGGGTGAAGCACTCGAGCGCGGTGACGTGGTGATCTATGAATCGACCGTCTATCCCGGCGCCACCGAGGAAGTCTGCGTGCCGATCCTGGAGGAGGTCTCGAACCTGCGGTTCAACGAAGACTTCTTCGTCGGTTACAGCCCGGAACGCATCAACCCCGGCGACAAGTCACACCGGCTGGCGTCGATCCTCAAGGTGACCTCCGGGTCCACGCCGGAAGTCGCCGAATTCGTGGATGCGCTGTACAAACGCATCGTGACGGCCGGCACGCATCGCGTGTCGAGCATTCGCGTCGCCGAAGCCGCCAAGATCATCGAGAATACCCAGCGCGACGTGAACATCGCCCTCATCAACGAGCTGGCGCTGATCTTCAACCGCCTGGGGCTCGATTCCGAGGAGGTGCTCGTCGCGGCCGGCACAAAGTGGAACTTCCTGCCCTTCAGGCCTGGCCTCGTAGGCGGCCACTGCATCGGCGTCGACCCGTACTACCTCACCTGGAAATCGCAGGAGATCGGCTACCACCCGGAAATGATCCTCGCCGGCCGGCGCATCAACGACAACATGGGCAATTACGTGGCCGGTGAAGTGGCGCGCCACATGCTCCGCCGCCGCATTCACCTGATGGGCGCGCGCATTCTCGTCATGGGCCTCACCTTCAAGGAAAACTGTCCGGACGTGCGCAACACGCGCGTTATCGACGTCGTACAGGAGCTCCAAAGCTACGGCGCCGCCGTCGACGTCCACGATCCCTGGGTCGATCCGCAAAGCGCGCGCCGCCTGTACGGTCTGGACCTCGTCGACGAGCCCGGCGAGGGCCTGTACGACGCCATCGTGCTGGCGGTGGCGCACCGGCAGTTCCGCGATATGGGCGCGGCGAAGGTCCGCGCCTACGGCAAGCCGGAGCATGTTCTCTACGACATCAAGCACATCTTCCCGGTGAGTGAGACCGATGGCCGCCTGTAGGAATACAGAAATGGGGACATACCTGATTTACGGGAGGAAATCAGGTATGTCCCCATTTCGGCACGGAGGGTGATTTGAAGATTCTGGTTACCGGCGCCGCCGGGTTCATCGGCTATCACGTCGCGGACCGCCTGCTCGATCGCGGCGACGAAGTGGTCGGCCTCGACGACCTGAACGCCTACTACGACGTGACCCTCAAGCAGGCGCGGCTCGCGCGCCTCGAAGGCCGACCCGGATTCTCGTTCGTGAAGCTCGATCTGGCCGACCGGAAGGGCATGGAAGCGCTGTTCGCGCGCGAGAAATTCCAGCGCATCGCGCACCTCGCCGCGCAGGCCGGCGTGCGGTACTCCCTCGAGAATCCCCACGCCTACGTCGAGAGCAATCTCGTCGGTTTCATCCACGTTCTGGAAGGCTGCCGGCATCATGGCATCGAGCATCTCGTGTATGCGTCCTCGAGCTCGGTCTACGGCGCGAACACACAGCTGCCGTTTTCCGTGCACGACAACGTCGATCATCCGTTGTCGATGTACGCCGCGACGAAGAAGGCGAACGAGCTGATGGCCCACGTGTATTCGAACCTGTACGGGCTGCCGACCACCGGGCTGCGCTTCTTCACGGTCTACGGCCCGTATGGTCGCCCCGATATGGCGCTGTTCCTGTTCACGCGCAAGATCCTGGCCGGCGAGCCGATCGACGTGTTCAACTACGGCAACCACCGGCGCGATTTCACTTACATCGACGACATCGTGGAAGGCGTGGTGCGCACGCTCGACCGGATAGCCGAACCGAACCCGCAGTGGAGCGGTGAGTCGCCCGACCCCGGAACCAGCAGGGCGCCGTATCGCGTCTACAACATCGGCAACCACCGGCCGGTCGAACTCATGCGTTATATCGAGGTCATCGAGCGATGTCTCGGCCGCAAGGCCGAGAAGAACCTGCTGCCGATCCAGCCCGGAGACGTGCCGGATACCTTCGCCGACGTCGACGACCTGGTCCGCGACGTGGAATACAGCCCCTCGACGCCGATCGAGGAGGGCGTCGCGCGATTCGTCGAGTGGTATCTGGATTATTACGGCAAGCCGGTTGAAGCGGGCCCTGCCGCGTAGGTATCGCGCGACTTGCCGGCCGAATTCATCGGCCGGTTGGGTTGAAGTCGCCCTGCCACTGAACCTGATAGCAAGTGCAAATGACCAAAGACAAACGAACGCGCGCCTGGCAAGCCCTCGAGCGGCACGCCGCGGATATGCGCGACTGTTCGACGCGAGACCTGTTCGCAGGCGATCCGGAGCGGTTCGAACGCTTCTCACTCGAGCACGACCGCCTGCTGCTCGACTACTCGCGGCACGCGGTGACATTGAGAACCATGGAGCTGCTGCGCGAGCTGGCCGAAGCCTGCGAGCTGGCCACCTGGATCGAACGGATGTTCGCCGGCGAGCCGGTCAATGATACCGAGCGCCGGCCTGCGCTGCACGTCGCGCTGCGAAATCGGTCCGGCCTCCCTGTGACCGCAGGGGGCGAGGACGTCATGCCGCTCGTGCACGCGGAGCTCGCGCGCATGCGCAAGCTCGTGGACGGGATCCATGGCGGCAGCTTCAGGGGCCATACGGGCCAGACGATCACCGACGTGGTCAACATCGGCATCGGCGGCTCGGATCTCGGCGCCGTCATGGCGGTCGAGGCACTCGCGCGGTTCCGGCGACCGGACTTGCGCGGGCATTTCGTCTCCAACGTCGACGGCGTGCAGATCAGCGACGTGCTCAATGCCGTCGATCCGGAGCGGACGTTGTTCATCGTCTGCTCGAAGTCGTTCACGACGCTGGAGACGATGGTCAACGCGCGACAGGCGCGCGACTGGCTGATTGCGGCGCGAGGAAAGGCGGCCGTGCCGCGCCATTTCGTCGCGGTGTCGGTCAACGCGCCGGCCATGGACGAGTTCGGCATCGCGCCGGACCTGCGCTTCGCCCTCTGGGACTGGGTCGGGGGCCGCTATTCGATGTGGTCGTCGATCGGGCTGGCGATCGCGCTCAGCATCGGCATGGAGCACTTCGAGGAGCTCCTTGCCGGCGCGCATGCGATGGACGAGCACTTGCGGACCGCGCCGTTCGAGACCAGCCTGCCGGTCACCGCCGCGCTGCTCGGCCTTTGGAACGTGAATTTCCTCGGCGCCGAATCGCTCGTGATCCTGCCGTACGATCAGCGCCTGCACCGCCTGCCGGCCTACCTTCAGCAACTGGAGATGGAGAGCAACGGCAAGCGCGTGACCCGCGACGGACGGCCGGTCGAATGGGCGACCTGCCCGATCGTCTGGGGCGAGCCGGGCTCGAATGCGCAGCACTCGTTCTATCAGCTCCTTCACCAGGGGACGCGGCGTTTTTATGCGGATTTCATCGTGCCGGTAAACGGCTCGAGCGGATTTCAGGAGCAGCAGGACCTTGCGCTCGCGAATTGCCTCGCCCAGGCCGAGGCCCTGATGGCCGGGCAGACCGAGGCGGAAGTCATCGCGACGTTGCGCAAGGGCGGCCTCCGCGCCGACGACGCCGAGCGGCTCGCGCCGCACAAGGTGCATCCCGGCAACCGGCCGAGCTCGATTTATCTCTTTCCGCGGCTCGATCCGGAGACTCTGGGCAAGCTCGTCGCGCTCTACGAGCACAAGGTGTTCGTGCAGAGCGTGATCTGGGACATCAATGCATTCGACCAATGGGGCGTGGAGCTCGGCAAGCAGCTCGCCGGCCAGACGGCGCCGGCAATTGCCGATGCGGCACAGAGAGAAGAGCTGTCATCTCCGCTGCGCGAGCTGCTGACGATTGCCGATCGCTGGCGTGATCATTGAACCGAAAACGGCGATGAGGTTGAGGCCGGTATCGGACGGACAGTTTCATAGGTTCAATGCGCAACGATCGAACCCTGTGCGCAAGCTATTGTTGCGCATAGGGTTGATAATTGCGCACAGGCATACTTTCCGTGTACCGCGGCTGACGCGACCCCTGGCCGATCGCATAGAATAGCCGCCTCGATCGGCTGCGTGACACTGAATCCATGCTGGAATCGAAAAGAACCGTCTGCGTGCTGGGTCTCGGCTATATCGGCCTGCCGACGGCATCGCTGCTCGGCACGAAGGGCTACAAGGTGATCGGCGTCGACGTGTCGCAGAAAGTCGTCGATACGATCAACGAAGGCCGCATCCACATCGTCGAGCCGGATCTGGACATCCTGGTCAAGTCGGCCGTGCAGGCGGGCAATCTGACGGCGCAGCGCGAGCCGGCGGCGTCGGACATCTTCATCATCGCCGTGCCGACGCCGTTCCTGGACGGCTACCAACCAGACCTTTCGTTCATCGAGGCGGCGACGCGAAGCATCGCGGATCACGTGAAGCCCGGCAATCTGGTGATTCTCGAGTCGACGAGCCCGGTCGGAACGACAGAAGACGTCGTGGCGAGGATTCTGCGCGAGGCCGGGCACAAGGTCGGCGAGGATGTGTTCGTCGCGCATTGCCCGGAGCGCGTGCTGCCAGGCCGGATCCTGATCGAGCTCGTGGAGAACGATCGCATCGTCGGCGGCATCGACGAGGCATCGACCGACGTGGCGGCGGAGTTTTACGGCGAATTCGTGCGCGGCGAAGTGCTCAAGACTACTGCTGCAACGGCCGAAATGGCCAAGCTGACGGAGAACTCGAGCCGCGACGTCAGCATCGCCTTCGCCAACGAGCTGTCGATCATCTGTGACGAGGAAGGCATCAACGTTCACGAGCTGATCCGGCTGGCGAATCGCCACCCGCGTGTCCGGATCCTGAACCCCGGCCCGGGTGTCGGCGGCCACTGCATCGCCGTCGATCCCTGGTTCATCGTGGCGCGTTCGCCCGAGTCGGCGCGCCTCATCCGTACTGCCCGCGAGGTCAACGACGGCAAGCCGGCCTGGGTCGTGAAGAAGGTCAAGGCGAAAGCCGAGCGCTTCAGGAATCCCGTCATCGCCTGTCTCGGACTCGCGTTCAAGGCGGATGTGGACGACCTGCGCGAGTCCCCGTCCGTGGCGATCGTTCGCCGGCTGATGAAGGAGGGCGTCGGCGAGATTCTCGTTTGCGAGCCGCACGTGCGATCGCACGACGAGTTCAATCTCGTGACGCTCGACGAAGCCATAGACCGGGCGGACATCATCCTGCTGCTGGTGGACCACAAGCGCTTCCGCAAGCTCAAGGCATCCGATCTCAAGGAAAAAGTGCTGATCGACACGCGCGGTGCGATCGAGTGACGGTGCTGCGCGTCCTGAGCGTATTCGGCACCCGGCCCGAGGCCATCAAGATGGCTCCGGTCGTGCTGCGGCTGGCGGAAACGGCGGGAATCGAAAGTCGCGTCTGCGTCACAGGGCAACATCGGCAGATGCTCGACCAGGTGCTGACGCTTTTCGGCATCGAGCCTCATCACGATCTGAAGATCATGTCCGACGCGCAGGACCTTTACGAGCTGACTGCACGCTCGCTGCTGGGCTTGCGGGGGGTTCTGGCGGGCGAGAGGCCGGCTCTCGTGCTCGTGCAGGGCGATACGACAACCTGTTTCACCGCGGCGCTCGCCGCATTCTATGCTGACATACCGGTCGGGCACATAGAAGCGGGGCTGCGCACGGGAAATCTGCGCGCGCCTTTTCCGGAGGAAGCGAACAGAGCGCTGGTCACGAGGGTCACGGACTGGCACTTTGCGCCGACCGAACGCGCGCGGCAAAAACTGCGGGAGGAAGCGGTGCCGGACGAGAACATTCTCGTCACCGGCAATACCGTCATCGATGCGCTGCTCATGGTGAGGGATCTCATCGCCGCGGATCCACCCCGGCGCTGGCGCGATCAGTTCGGCGACGCGCTCTATCAGCGCATCACCGACGATTCCCGTCGCCTGATACTCATCACCGGTCACCGGCGCGAGAACTTCGGCCAGGGATTCGTGGACATGTGCAACGCCATGCGCGATCTCGCCGGCCGGCATCCCGACTGGGACCTCGTTTACCCCGTGCATCTGAACCCGAACGTGCAACGCCCCGTTCGCGGGATTCTGGATGGCCTTGCAAATGTCTTTCTGATCGATCCATTGGACTATGCCCCGTTCGTATGGCTCATGGACCGCGCCGACATCCTGCTCACGGATTCAGGCGGCGTGCAGGAGGAAGCGCCTTCACTCGGCAAGCCCGTGCTTGTCATGCGCGAGGTGACGGAGCGGCCGGAGGCGGTCGAGGCGGGGACCGTGCGGCTGGTGGGCGCGAACAGAGAAAGGATCGTGCAAGGTATCGAGACCGTGCTGCTGGATCGATCGACGTACGACGCCATGTCACGCGCGCACAATCCTTACGGCGACGGGCACGCGAGTGAAAGGATCGTGGAGTTCATTCGCGCGCATTATCTGGGTCACGGCAAGAAACGGACTCTCGGCAAAGTGTGATCCACCGCGTCGCAACTGGTTGCTTCGATTGTGAGCCAACATTAAGATGCTTCGAGTTTTCGAACCCCCAAGTACTGCCGAATCGCTTCCCGTCAGAGCTCGAACCCGTCATGCTGAATTTGCGACCGTCCAACCGTTTCGTCGTGGCCATTGCCATCGGGTCGAGCGTGTTGTCCGGTGCGGCATATGGCGGTCCGTGGCTCGGACCCGGCGATCTGGCCTTGCGGCATGATGTGCAGCTCCTTGCGGACGCGGGCGTCATCGACGGACCCGTCACGAGTTGGCCGATGTCATGGGGCGAGGTATCGCGCAGTTTCGCCGATGTCGACTCGGCCGATCTGTCGGCCGCCGAGCTGGAGGCGTTTCGCCGCGTGCGTGACCGCGCCCGCGCGGCCATGCGCATCGATACCGTAGAGATCGATGCGCGTCTCGCTGTCGCCGAGGATCCGCGCAGACTGCGGACCTTCGAAGCGACGCCGCGGGAATCGGCGGAAATCGAGAGCGGAGCTGAATGGACCGGCGAGCGCTTCGCGTGGAATCTGCAGGTGCAAAAAGTCGCCGGCCCCGACGACGGCAAGAATGTGCGCCTGGACGGCTCTTATGCGGGGGTCGTGCTCGGCAATTTCATGTTCTCCGCCGGTGCCATGGACCGGTGGTGGGGCCCGGGCTGGGAAGGCAGCCTGATACTTTCGAACAATCCTCGCCCCATTCCGGCATTCAGCGTCGAGCGCAATTTTTCCGACCCGTTCGAGACGAAGTGGCTGCGCTGGATCGGACCGTGGACCGCCAGCCTCGTCTGGGGTCAGCTCGAGCACGATCGCGATGTGCCGAACGCGCGCTTCTTCGGTCTGCGCGTGGCCTTCAAGCCGCTGCGCGACCTCGAGATTGCGCTGTCGCGGAGCGCTCAGTGGTGCGGTGCGGGCCGGCCCTGTAATGCGGGCACATTCACCGATCTGCTGCTCGGCCGGGACAACAGGGGCAACGACGTCACTTTCGAGAACGAGCCCGGCAATCAGCTAGCCGGTCTCGACCTGCGTTGGGCGTCGCCTTTCAGCGAGCTGCCGTACGCAATCTACGGTCAGCTGATCGGCGAGGACGAGGCGGGCGGGTTTCCGAGCGAGTTTCTCGGGCTGTATGGTCTGGAAGCGTGGGGGTCATCGCAGCGTTGGGGAAGCTATCGCGTGCATCTCGAGTTCGCTGATACGGCCTGCGGCTCCACAGGCTCCGATCCCAAATTCGATTGCGCGTACAATCACGGCATTTATCAGGACGGGTATCGCTATCGCGAGCGCAGCATCGGTCATTCCATCGATAACGATGCAAGAATCCTGTCGCTGGGCGCCACGCTCGTAGAACCGGACGGCGACTCGTGGAACGTGCTGGTGCGTGGAGGAAAACTCAATCGTGCCGGTGCGCCGGACCCGGCCAATTCCGTAGCGCGCACGGAGCAGAAGCTGGCGAACATCGAAATTTCACACACGCAGCGCTATTTCTTCGGCACGGTCGATTTCGGAATAGGAGGCGACCGATTGGAGGATGCGATCAGTGGCGACACTTCCAACGATCTGCGGGCCTTTGTTCAGCTCCATTACGGCTACTAGCAGCCGAAGATAGATGACAACGACGAATTCAATCCATTTCGGCAGCCGCTGGCGTCCGGCTCGAAGCATGGTCGTGGTGTGCTGCTGGATGGCTGCGATTTTCTCGATCGGCATGGTGACGTCGGCAGGCGCACAGACTACGACCGATCAGCCGGTCGCGCCGACCGCCGAGCAACTCAAGCTGCTGGAGAGCCTTTCGCCCGAGGAGCGTGAAGCCCTTTTCGACGCGTTGACGGACAGGGCCGGGCAACCTACGGAGGAACCGCTCGAGGTTCCGGAGCTGCTCCCGCCGACTCCGGAAGAAGAGGAGATGCGCCGGAGACTGCTCGGGCTGGAAGACGAGGAATTATTGGAGGAAGAGGAAGAGCCGCGCGTCGAAGGGGAAGATCTGCTCGTCGTTACCCTCGAGCTGCGGGACGACATCTCGCCGGAAGACGAGCTCCTCGTCACCGAGGATCCACGTCTCGACCGCTTGATCGGCAGCCGCACGTACAAGCTCGACCGCTTCGGCGTCATGACCATCCCGGGCGTCACCAGCATTCCCCTGACTGGCCTGCTGGCCGAGGAAGCTGCCAAGCGCATCGAGGCGGAACCGGATTTGCGCTACTTCACGGCGGAAGTCACATTGCTCCCGCTGGAGCCGACCGGTACGGAGGCACTGGAGCCGTTCGGTTACGAGCTGTTCGAGAATGTGCCGAGCACGTTTGCGCCCGTGACCGAAATACCCGTGCCTCCCAATTACGTGATCGGCCCCGACGACGTGATCCGGGTCCAACTGTTCGGCAATCAGAACGCCGATTACAGCCTGATTGTCGACCGTGACGGCGTGATCAACTTCCCGGGAATCGGTCCCATCGCCGTCGCCGGCATGGGTTTCGCGGCCCTGCGCGATGATATCCAGACGCGTGTCCGGGAACAGATGATCGGCGTGCAGAGCAGCGTGACGATGGGGGAACTGCGGTCCATTCGCGTCTTCATTCTCGGCGAAGCAGTGCTGCCCGGCTCGTACACGGTAAGCGGGCTGTCAACGATGACCAATGCGCTGTTCGTGAGCGGTGGCATCAAGCCGATCGGTTCGCTGCGCAATATCCAACTGAAGCGCGGCGGCGAAGTCGTCAGCCGGCTCGACCTCTATGACCTCCTGCTGCACGGCGACACGAGCGGCGATGCCAGGCTCGAGCCCGGCGATGTCATCTTCGTGCCTCCGGTCGGCCCGACGGTCGGCGCCGGCGGCGAAGTGAACCGGCCGGCCATTTACGAATTGAAAGACGAGTCGACGGCCGGGGAGCTCGTCGAGATCGCTGGAGGCTTGACGCCCGAAGCCTATTCCCAGGCGTCGCAGATCGAGCGAGTGCGCGGGGATCGCGGGCGGACGATAGTCGGCCTCGATCTGAGCACCCCGGAAGGTCAGGCGACCCGCCTGCGCCCGGGTGATACGTTGACGGTGCATTCCATCCTCGACCAGCTGGAAGATGCGGTTCTGCTGTCCGGGCACGCGCAGCGGCCGGGCGGCTACGAGTGGCGTCCCGGCATGCGGCTCACCGACCTCATTCCCGGCATTTCCAGCCTCAAGCCGAACGCGGACATGCGCTACCTCCTCATCAGGCGCGAACATCCGCAGGAGGGCCGCATCGAAATCCTGTCGGCGGACCTGTCCGCCGCATGGCGCGAGCCGGGATCGGCCGCCGATCCACTGCTCGAGCCCCGCGATCAGATCTCGGTGTTCGACCTCGAGTACGGCCGCGCGGCGATCGTGCAACCGCTTCTGAACGAGTTGCAACTTTATGCCACTGCGAAACATCCGTTCCACGAAGTCGGCATCGGCGGAAGGGTCAAGGCGCCCGGGCAGTACCCGTTGGAAAGCGGAATGCGGGTCAGCGATCTGTTGCGCGCCGGTGGCGGGCTCGATGAAGCGGCCTATGAGCTCGGTGCGGAGCTGGCGCGATACGATATCGTCGACGGCGAGTACCGGGAAACCGACCTGATTGAAATCGACCTCGCCGCGGTGCTGGACGGCGATCAGGACGCCAACCTGCTGTTGCAGGCGCACGATTTCGTGAACATCAAGGAAATTCCGCACTGGGAGGACCAGGACCAGATCGAAATTCTCGGTGAAGTGATGTTCCCCGGCACCTATCCGGTCCGGCGCGGCGAGACTCTGAGCTCGGTCGTCGAACGGGCGGGGGGCCTGACCGATCTCGCGTTTGCCGACGGCAGCATTTTCATTCGCGAGGATTTGAAGGAGCGTGAAAGGGAGCAGATAGAAACGCTGGCCCAACGGCTCCAGACCGATCTGGCGGCGTTCTCGTTGCAGACGATCCAGGAAAGCACAGGCGCAGCGCAGGCGTTCAGCATCGGGCAGTCCCTGCTGACGGAACTCCGCCAGACCGAGCCGACCGGGCGCCTGGTCATCGACATCGGTCGAATAATGGCCAATCAGGGCGATCCGATTCATGACATCGTCGTCAAGGACGGCGACAGGCTGTTGATTCCGGAGCGAACCCAGGAAGTGACCGTGCTCGGCGAGGTGCAGTATGCGACTTCGCACATTTACGAGCCCGGAATGGATCGCGACGACTACATCGAACGCAGTGGCGGGCCTACCGCTCGCGCGGACTCGGACCGCATCTACGTCGTACGTGCGAACGGCTCGGTCGTCTCGGGTGCGGATTCTCTATGGTTTCGCAAGATGGGCGGGCAGGAGATACGTCCGGGCGACACCATCGTAGTTCCGCTCGATGCCGCGCGCGTCTCGCCGCTGACGATGTGGACGAGTGTGACGCAGATCATCTACAACCTGGCGATCGCGGTCGCGGCCGTGAATTCGTTCTGATCGGATTCACTTCCTCCAGTCCGAAAGATCGACATTCAACAGGGCTTCGAGCTCATCCGTATGCGGCGCGAAATGTTCGAGCAGCCGCTGTCTCGTGGCCGCAGCAAGCGCAGGCTGCTTTCCGAACGCCGAGAGCCGCCTTTTCCCCCAGGATTTCAGGACTTCGGGGAGAAGCCCCCGAAACCGCAGGACGCCGATTGCTTGCAGCGCGCGGAGGAGCGGGCGGGCCCCCGGGCCGACTGCCTCGTTCACGACCGTGAGGTCCGGAACGCGGGCATCGTCGTCCACGCCGAGAAATCGCCAGAGATCGCGGATGACGGTATCCGGCTGCCGCAGGAGATCATGGCTGAATACGATCTTGATCCGATCATGCGGAAAGTGCTCGTAATAACGGCGCAAATGCCGGGCATAGTAGCCGGCATCGAAATACGTGCGGATGCGGATCGCCTTGCCCGTGCGCAGGGCGTTCACGTGGTCTCGCCATGCCTGCTCGCCTCTTTCATTTCCCCGCGAAAAGTCATCGGCGAGCCGCTCGAGATTCATGTCGAGCGATGCTTCGAAGGGGAGCGGATCCATTCCGCGGGCATGGAACATCCACCAGGACGAGTAGGCTCGATCCACCGGATGCCGGAGAATCGCGATCAGGCGCGCGTGGGGCAGATCTTTACGGATGCGCGGCGGCACGAAGGGGACCGCCAGGTAGCTGGGCGTCGCTTCCCCGGCGATCACTCCGTCCTGCCAGTCCGAGAAATGGTCGCGAAGGTCTCGCTCCATGCCCTTGTCGTAATGGGCATCAAAAAAATGTGGCTCTTTCGGTCTCGACAGGAAAATGGCGGGATGCGCGGCGAGGAGCCCGGCGAGGGCAGTGGTGCCGCATTTGGGAGCGCCCAGGATGAGAAAAGTGGGCCGGCGCATGCGGCTCTCAGTCGGCGTAGCTTTCCCAGGCCTTTTGTCTTTTCAGCACAAGACGCACGAGAACAACGAACAACGCGATGAAACCGCCCAGTATCGTGCCGACAGCCACGAGCAGGGCTCGATGCGGGAACGACCGCCGTTCAGCCGGCACGGCAGGATCGATCACCGCAAACGCGTACTCTTCCTTCAGCTTGGCGAGCATCATCGTCTGCATCTCCGACTCGACGAGGCTGTACAATACCTGCTGGAGCTCTACCACGTTCGTGCGGGAAATCTGATCGTTGAGATATGCGAGGTTGCGCTCGGCTTCCATAAGATCACGCGTGCGAACGATATTGTTGGCCAATGCAACAAGGCCATTGGCCCACTCCGCAGCGAGTTCGGGATCTTTCCATTCCACGCTGATGCGAATCACGCCGGCGGCAGGATCCTCCTCTATCCCGCGCACGTCTTCGAGAAAATGTCGCACGCCTAGCCAAAGAGTCGGCGCTTCGTCAGAATCTTCGACCCAGCTCTCGGTTTCTGAATTCCACGCCTCGTTGAATATGACGGGCAACAGGTCGTGTCGCGAGATGAATTCCTCGACGAGCATTCGTGAGTGCAATACGGCGCGCGCGCGTCCCGTGCCCTCGTCGAAGCCAGAAAGGTCGATCCCGGCGAGTCCCGCCAATCCGCCCAACGGGGCGAGCATTGCCGCTGTTCCCAGGCTGCTGCGTCCATCGCCCACTTCGACGACGACAACCTCCGATCGATACATCGGCGTGAGTACCAGGGCCATGATTGTGGATAATATTGCCGCAACGACCACCAAGGCGACGACCAGCCAACGGTCGTCGGCCAGCGCTCGCCAGAATTCGAAGACGCTGATGTCGCGTTCGCGATGATAGGAAGTTTCCCGGACGCTGGTATCCACTGTCGGCTTGGCTCGATTCAGGAAAACAGCTCAAGGTATATGAGAGCGACGTGAGATTCTACCATTCATTGTGGATCAGAACCCCAAGGCAATGAGGCGGGGATTGGTCGCTCGCGTCATGAATGCCGGCGTACGCGGCATTGCCCTGGGTGCAAGATTCGTGCTGGTTTTTGCCCTTGCGCGCTTTCTGGAGCCCGCCGATCTTGGCTTGTACGGACTGGTATTCGTCACGATCAGCTATACACAGTTCGTTCTGGGACTCGATTTCTACGTATATGCGAACCGTGAATTGATAGGTGCGCAACGCGATACCTGGACGGTAT
The DNA here is from genome assembly GCA_050740235.1 of Gammaproteobacteria bacterium. Taxonomy (GTDB): domain Bacteria; phylum Pseudomonadota; class Gammaproteobacteria; order Steroidobacterales; family JACDCP01; genus JACDCP01. Next base: position 948 of record JBOIDB010000178.1, on the reverse strand, counting down.
TGCTGCGTGATCAGGGTGCGTTCTATCTGACAGCTTACGCGATCGTACTTCCACTCTCTCTGTTGCTGTTCTCGTTCAATGTGTTGCCGTGGGACCTCGTCGGCTGGTTCCTCGCGTTGTTGGTGCTGGAGCATCTTGCGCATGAGCTCAGCCGGACCCTGATTGCCATGTCGCGTCAGGTTCTCGCGACGACCGTCCTGTTCTTGCGCGCCGGTGCGTGGGTTCTGGTTTTGGTGCCGGTAATGTGGCTGGATTCGCGTATGCGGACTCTTGAAACCGTGCTGATTCTCTGGGGCGTCGGAGCATTCCTGGCCTGCGTGCTGGGTCTCAACGTCGTCTTGCGGGCCGGACGTTGGGATTGGCGGCGTCCGGTGAATTTCGGGTGGATCGCGAAAGGGGTGCGGGTGGCAACGCCCCTCCTCGTTGCGACGCTTGCGGTCAAGGGCTTGACGACCTTCGACCGATACTGGGTGGAGACGATCGGCGGCCTGGAAGTTCTTGGCGCGTACGTGCTGTTCATCGGCATCGCCAACGCAGTCAAGGTGTTTCTCGATGCAGGAGTCTTTCAGTTTACCTATCCGGGACTGATCCGTGCGGCAAGGCGCGGAGACGAGCCTGCGTTTCGAAACGGCATGCGGCGCATGACCTGGCAGGCGCTCGTCGTGGCGACCGGCATGGCGCTGGTCATACTCGTGTCCGTGCAGCCTTTGTTGAACTGGATCGACAGGCCGGTCTACCAAAATCACATCGTGCTACTCTATTGGGCTTTGGCCGCCATGTTCCTCTATGCGGCCGCCATGGTGTTCCACTACGGGATCTACGCCCACCACAAGGATCGTCAGATTGTCCTGAGTCACCTGACGGCATTCATTGTATTCATGGCGGCTGTCGTAGCGCTGAGGCCGCTATGGGGCGTTGTATCCGTGCCGATATCGATATGCCTGGCAT
>JBOIDB010000177.1:0-18504 GCA_050740235.1 Gammaproteobacteria bacterium | reverse complement strand
TCGAACGAAGGCGAATTCGCCACGTCGACGACGACGCGGGCGCCTGCTAGCGCTTCGCTCAGCCCTTCACCCGTGATGGTATTCACACCCGAATCGGGCGACGCTGCGAGCACGTCATGGCCGAGCTGACGAAGTTTGCTTACCAGTTTTGATCCGATAAGGCCGGTACCACCGATCACTACGATTTTCATGTCTTTCTCCCGGAAGCTTCCTCTGCGAGTCAGGGCTAGTGCGAGCTAGCCGTACAGTGGCGTCAGCATCGACGATCTCCAGGGCGGTTTCTTGACCGGCTTGGTGGTCACTTGCACCGGATTGAGATGCACTTGCGGCGCACGTTCGTGTGGACGGACGGCCGAGACAGACGAGGCAGCTGACGCCGTCCCAGCAGGCAGCCTGGATCGAATCGCTCAGTGAAGCTCGCGGAGCAGTTGCGCGGCCGCTTTCAGATCGGACGTCCCGAACCCTTCGGTGAAACGATCGTACACAGACGACAGCAGTTGCCGGGCCTGCTCATCACGACCTTGCTTCGCTCGCAACCGCGCCAGCGTGATCGCCGTTCGCAACTCCCAGCTCGCTGAGAATTGCCGGCGGGCGCAAGCCAGTGACTGCGTCAGGCAATCCTCCCCCTCCGCTTCGTCGGTCCCGGCCATCGCAAGGAGAATCGTGCCTTTGATGCGCAGCAACTCGGGCAGCTCGATGGCCTCTTCGTCGGCGGCACATTCAGCGATTGCGTCGCAGACGAGGTTTCGGGCTTCATTCAGCCGGTCGGAAGCGGCCAGGCTCTCGGCCAATGCACACGCTGTACGAGCCACCAGAATTTTCTGCCCGTCGGATCTCATGTTCTCGAGGCTGCGCTCGAGCAGCGGGATCCCCTGCTCCGCGTCACCGAGGCGGGCCAGAAGCTCGCCCTTGAGGGCAAGCCCTGTTGCATGAAGTGAAGGAAGGGCGCGCCAGTTGGGGTGCGCCATCAGGCTCTGGAGCACGTCATTCGCGGCACCAAGGTCGCCGCACCAAAGGAATACGGCAGCCGTGTAAAGGAACGAGAAACACACGTTCAGCGGCTTGCTTGCCTCCGCCGCTTCATCGATCGCCTCTCTGGCAACTTCCATCGCCCGGTCCGGCGCGCCGCGGAGCCACAGAACGCGGGCGTACGGCACCAGCGCTCGAACACGACAGTCGAGACCGAACAATTGCACGTTTCGGGGGCCCGGCCGCGCGAATCCTCTCCGAAAATGCTGTTGCGCGGCGGCCTGATTGCCGATGAAGTGCTCGGACGAGCCACGCAACCAGTCGGATATGATCATGAACGACTCGTCCCCTTCGTTTCGTGCCACCGCGGCCAGCTTTTCCGCAACGACAAGGGAGTCGCGAAAACTTCCGGCGCGTACCAGAAACATGTGCATGCCTACCAGCAGCCGCAAGTGATGCGCGGTCTCGCCGAGTCGCTCCGCGATCGTGAGTCCACGTGCAATCGCTTCCCGCACGTCCTCCCCGTTGCCACGCGTCCACGTCGACGTTATGGCGCGGGCCTCCTGGAGCACCATTTCGAGCCGGCTTCCCCGCGCAGCATCGTCCAGCACCGCCAGCGCCGACATGCTCCGCTTGTAGCATTCGTTCAATAGCGAGAGCTCCAGGAACAGCGGGATGGAGGCTGCCGCAAGTTCAACGCCCAGTGCAGCGTCATGGACGTCGTTCGCTGTTGGTCCGTCAGCAGGGGCGCGAGACGCGTTTCCCACGATGTACTTCGAGGGCATCGATTCAGAATGGCCAAAGCACCAATCGAGCGCGGCGCGTACGTTTCCAAGGTGTTCTGCCAGGGAAACGGCGCGGCTATCCTGATGCGGGTCGACTTCTCCGCCGCAGGCGTTGTCCAGCAGATGGGCGAAATACGCGGCATGGCGCCGAGCGGTAGCCTGGCGCTCGCCGCTCTCCTCTAGCTTTTCCCGGGCGTAGTCCCGGGTCGTCGCCAGAAGGCGATAACGGGTGACGTTGTCGTCGGCGACTGAAACCGATACGAGGGATTTCGCCACGAGGCTGTCGAAAGTCGTGATCGTCAGAAGCTCGTCCGACATATTTCCGCAACAGACGGAACGAACCGCCTCGATCGTGAAAGTCCCGACGAAGATCGACAGTCTCCCGAGAACGATCCGCTCGAGGTCGCCCAGGGAACCGTAGCTCCAGTCGAGCAATGCGCGCAGCGTCTGGTGGCGGGGGAGAGCCGTGCGGCGACCCCGCCAGTCCAGGCCGAGGCCGCTGGCCAGCAGGCCCACGGTTTCCGTGATGCCGTGACTACCGACGCGGCTGGCCGCCAGTTCGATCGCCAGCGCCATCCCGTCCAGTCGGCCGCAGATTCCCGCGACGGCCGGCGCGTTCGTATCGGTCAACTCGAAGCGGCCGCCAGCCGCTGCGGCCCGCTCAACGAACAGTTGCACCGCCGGAAACTTCAGCACGTCGACCGCCTTCATGCTGGAACCCGGCGGCGGACTGTCCAGCGGCGGCAGCCAGTACGCACGCTCGCCTTCGACCCGCAACGCTTCGCGACTCGTTGCCAGTATGTGAACGCCCTGAGCTTCCCTGAAGATCAATTCCGCCAGGGTCGCCGCCGCATCGATCACGTGCTCGCAATTGTCCAGCGCAAGAAGTATACGCAGGGACTTCAGGCACTCCATCAGGGTCGGCAATACGTTAGCCGTCTGGATCGTCAGGCCCAGCGCGGATGCGACCGTCGCCGGCACCAGCTCGGGATTCGTAACGGCGCCAACATCCACAAAGCACACGGCATCCGCGAACTCTTCGCGCATCGCGTGCGCCACGGATACGGCTACGGTCGTTTTGCCGATCCCGCCCGGGCCGATAACACTGACGAAACGATCGGCTATGAGGTCATCGCCAATCCTGCGCACCGTTTCGTCCCGCCCGACCATTCGGGAAAGCACCGGTGGCAGGATGAGCCGCTTCCTGGCAGCGCCGCAAGGGTACCCGGCCGTCCGCGCAGGCGGACCTGCAGCGGTGAGTCGCTCGACCGGGGCGACGAAACAGTAACCTTGCCCGGGAACGTTGACGATGTAACGAGTTTTTTGCTCACCGTCGTCGAGCGCTTTGCGCAGACCCGTAATGTGGACTCTGAGATTGCCCGGATCGACGACCAGGCCGCGCCATACGCGGGCGATCAGCTCCCTGGCAGTGACGATCACACCGGCGCGCTCCGCCAGTACGATCAGGATGTCGAGAGCACGGCTGCCCAACGCGAGCGGGATGCCATTTTTCTCGAGGGTGCGCTCCGCAGGAAACAGCCGGAAGGGTCCGAACGAGACGACGTTGCCCTGGATCCCGTTCCGACCGGGCTCGTCAACAGGCACGATGCCATAGTGACGCGGCGACGGTCGACCCGCCGAATGGGAACCGACGTCGCCAGCCGCGCGATCCGTCACAGCCGTACTCAAAAACTCAGAATGACCCTTTCGAGCATAGCCCGCCTTGCCCAATAAGCAAGGCCGTTCCATCGGCCGGCGCTCCCGCGCCTATACGACGCTTAACGCGCCTTAACGCCAATGAACTTGTAGCGGGAATGAAGCGGCGGGAGAGTGATCGTGACCGTTGGATCCACGACGACGTACTTCCTCCCAAACGAAAGGAGCGAGCACAGTGAACACCATTACCAGCAAAGACGGCACACAGATCTACTACAAGGATTGGGGCAGAGGCCCTGTCGTCACATTTTCCCACGGCTGGCCGCTCACCGCGGACGCGTGGGACGGCCAGATGCACTTCCTCGCCCAGCAGGGATTTCGCACGGTCGCGCATGACCGGCGCGGTCACGGACGATCCGAGCAGGCATCCTCCGGCAACGACATGAATGGCTACGCCGATGATTTGGCAGCCGTCATGGAAACGCTGGATCTGCGGGATGCCACCCTCGTCGGGCACTCCACCGGCGGCGGCGAAGTCGTGCGCTATGTGGCCCGTCATGGGACGAAGCGTGTGGCGAAAGTCGTGCTGATTGCCGCGGTCCCGCCCATCATGCTGAAAACGCCGGATAATCCCGAAGGCCTAGGCATGGACGTCTTCGATGGAATCCGAACGGCACTCGCCAACGATCGTTCGCAATTCTACAAGGATCTGGCGATCCAGTTTTATGGCGCCAATCGGCCGGGCGCGCAAGTTTCCCAAGGCATTCTCGACCAGTTCTGGATCTGGAGCATGCAGTCCGGACTCAAAAACGCGTATGACTGCATCAAGGCCTTCTCCGAGACCGATTTCACCGAGGACCTGAAGAAGATAGACGTGCCCACCCTTCTGCTGCACGGCGAAGACGACCAGATCGTGCCAGTGCGCGATTCATCGAGAAAGTCGGCCAGGCTCATCGAGAATGTGAAGGACATTTATTATCCCGGCGCACCTCACGGCCTGACCGCCACGCATCAGGATCAGGTCAATGCGGATCTGCTGGCGTTTCTTAAGCTGAGAGGTGATCCGCGACGGTCGGCCACTTCATTCGATAGAGAGGCCGTGGCGACCCCGTGAGTGCACCTGGGGCATTTGAAATGAATCAGAACGGTTCCGTTTCGAGTAGCGCCGGCCGTGGGACCACCTTGATGACGCCCGCGCCGATTGCCGCTGGAGTGCTCGAAACGGCGCGGAATACGAGGCCGACATCCGTCTTGCCGGAAGCGAGAAGCGATCCTGAACTTTCACCGGCGCAATTACGGTTAATAATCGACGAGTTGCTCACGGCGTTGAGCAGCACGCTCCACGGCGAGCGCGACTCGGCGGAGGAATGTTTGCGTCGAGCCGCTGCCATTCTGCAATCCATGAAGAAGCCGGAAACGCGGGCCAGGAAGCGGATGAAGGGCGGATTGGCACCCTGGCAGATCCGCAAGGTGACCGCGCATATTGAATCGAATCTCGACAGGTCCATAAAAAGCGGAGACCTTGCTGCGCTCCTGGACTTGACTCCCTGTCATTTCAGTCGCGCCTTCCGTAACAGTTTCGGAGACGCACCACTCGAGTATGTCATCCGACGGCGCATGGAACATGCTCAGGGGCTCATGTTGTCGACAGACGCGCCTCTCAGCCAGATCGCACTCGAGTGCGGCCTGGCCGACCAGGCTCACTTCAGCCGGCTGTTCCACCGGGTTGTAGGTGAGAGTCCCAGGGCATGGCGCCGAGCCCGTGTTAGTCCCTGCACCGACAATCTCCTGGCTGATGTGTCCACGACGTGCATGCAAGCTCGCTGGCAAGAGCGAGCCAGGGCGCCCATAAGGGTGTACGGCTCCCGCCGCTAAGGCAGGCGTCCAAGCAAACAATTTGTTCAATAAATAGGCGCGGACTTGGGAGGGTGACATGATCTCAACCGAATCGAAGCTCTTGGCGGCTGCCCCGACTCATTTGCTGGCAGGTATTCGTGTTCCTGATACCGAGCTCGTCGCTCAGGCCATGGCCTACGCACGCGAGTACACCGAGCCATTTCTGTTCAATCACGTCATGCGTTCCTGGCTTTTCGCGGTGTCGCTCGCTGAAATCGGGCGAACGCCGCATGATGCCGAGGTTCTGGCTGTCGCCACTATTCTGCACGATCTGGGGTTGTCGAATACGTTCAACGGGCCGTTGCGATTCGAGGTGGAAGGAGCGAATGCTGCACGCGACTTCGCGCTCGACATGGGAATCAACGATTGCCGGGCACAGCTGATCTGGGATGGGGTCGCCCTCAATTCCACGCCTTCCCTGGCCTTGCACAAAGAGGCCGAGGTCGCGCTATGTACCGCCGGCACGGTTCTGGACTGGTCAGGCCAAGGCGCGGACGAACTAACCGACGACCAGATGGGGGCGATTCTCGACGCGTTTCCTCGGCTGGAGATGAAGCAACGGTTCACCCAGGCGGTGTGTGGGATCGTGAAGTCCCGTCCACACACGACTTACGACAACTTCGCCCGCGATTTTGGAGAACGCTTCGTACCTGGGTACCACACTCCGTCCACGGTAGACTATCTGCTGAACGCCCCGTTCAACGAATGAGCGTACCGCTGTTCGGAATAAGTCTCGGCGAAAGAGCAGCGAGCGCCGCTCGATAACCCTTTGATTAAATGGCGCGCCCGGAGAGATTACTCGCTCGCAAGCGAGCTCGCCCTTCGGGCCGTCGCCGAAGCGGCGACGTTGTCTCGGCCGGCTGAAGCCGGCCTCGGCTCGAACCATTGTTCGATTCCGGCGGTCGGTCGTTCGAATCTCGATTGGCCACCGCAATGAAAAAGGAGTCGCGAGGACTCCTTTTTCATAATTGGCGCGCCCGGAGAGATTCGAACTCCCGACCTCTTGGTTCGTAGCCAAGCACTCTATCCAACTGAGCTACGGGCGCGCTGAGAACTGTCGGCCAGGTCATTTTACTGAATGTGGCGGAGAGAGAGGGATTCGAACCCTCGAAGGGCGTTTTGTGCCCTTACTCCCTTAGCAGGGGAGCGCTTTCGACCACTCAGCCATCTCTCCGAACCGCGCCGGCCAATGCCCCCCGAGGGCTGGTCATGATACGTGCCCCGGAAAATCAGGTAAAGGCTCGATCGTCACCGGATCGATGCGCCGCAGGCATGGCCTCGGCGCGACTGAAACAGCCTAGTCTTCCGCGGATTTTCCGGCGCCGTCCAGCGCGGCGCCGGGTCGGCTGGCGTTCTGCTCTTCGCGCTTGATGCGCTCGTAGATTTCTTCCCGGTGAACCGCGATATCCCTCGGCGCGTTCACGCCGATGCGCACCTGGTTCCCTTTGACTCCGAGGACGGTGACGGTGACCTCGTGACCGATCATGACGGTCTCACCGACTCGTCTTGTCAAAATGAGCATCGCACATCTCCTTGATTTACTTCTTTTCCTTAGTCCTTACGACCGAGGCGGCAGGCGAAACGCCGCGCCGGACGGCTGCTGCGCCATGAATGCCGACCTCCAGATCTTTCCCCCTCGAGACGGTGCTCGAGCCATCAGGCGCGACGTATTGTTCGCGCTGTTGCGTCCGTGTCCAGACCAAACGCGGCGTGCAGGCTTCTGACGCCGCGCTCCAGATACTGCTCATCGAGCAGCACGGAGATCTTGATCTCGGAAGTCGAGATCATGCGCACGTTGATTCCATTGCGCGCAAGCGTGTCGAAAAGCGTGGTGGCGATCCCCGCGTGCGAGCGCATGCCCACCCCGACCACCGAGAGCTTGACGACGCGGTCGTTCCCCAGGACTTCGCCGACGTCCAGCTCCCTCGCTTCCCGTTTGACCAGCTCCATGGCGCGCCGGTAGTCGGCCCGATTGACCGTGAAGCTGAAATCGACGCGGCCTTCCCTGGGCGCATTGAGAACTATCATATCGACTTCTATGCGCGCATTCGACACCGGGGCGAGAATTCGATGGGCGGTGCCCGGCTCGTCGGGCACCTGGGTCACCGTGATCTCGGCCTCATCGCGGTTGAACGCGATCCCCGAGACGACCGGAGCTTCCATATCTGGTTCTTCGTAGCTAATCAGAGTCCCCGGACCGTCGACGGTGCTCGACAGGACGCGCAGCGGCACATTGTACCTGCCGGCGAATGCCACGGCGCGAAGCTGCAGGATGCGCGCGCCCTGCCCGGCCATCTCCAGCATCTCCTCGAAGGTGATGCGGTCCAGACGGCGGGCATCGGCCACCATGCGCGGATCGGTCGTATAGACGCCGTCCACGTCCGAAAGTATCTGACACTCATCGGCCTTGAGGGCCGCGGCCAGCGCCACGGCCGTGGTATCGGAACCGCCGCGGCCGATCGTCGTGACGTTTCCCGCATCGTCGACGCCCTGGAATCCCGCCACGACCGGCACGCAACCGCTGCCGAGCTCGCCGGCAATCGGGCCGCTGTCCACCTGGCGGATGCGGGCATCGTTGAACGCACCGTCGGTCAGAATGCGCACCTGCCCGCCCGTAAAAGATTTCGCGCGGCATCCGCATTGCGCAAGCGCCATGCACATGAGCGCCACGGACACCTGTTCGCCGGTCGCGAGCAGCACGTCGAGCTCGCGACCCGAAGGATGCTCGCCCAGCTCACGCGCGAGGTCGAGCAGACGATCGGTCGCATCGCCCATGGCAGAAAGCACGACGACGACGTCGTGACCCTGCTCGCGCGTGCGGACGACGCGCTCGGCGACGCGCCGGATCAGCTCGACGGAACCGACCGAGCTGCCGCCGTATTTCTGCACCAGCAGCGCCACGTGCCGACTAACGCCGGTTCAGCCCGAGGCGCGGCCGCGGTGCTCGAGCTGCTCGGCGACCCACCCTGGCACGGCCGCGAGCGCTTCGTCGAGGCGTGACGCATCGGCGGCTCCGGCCTGCGCCATGTCGGGCCGGCCGCCGCCGCGGCCGCCGAGCATGCCGGCCGCCTGGTTCGCCAGCACGCCGGCATTCACCCGGTCCGTGCAGTCGCGCGTCACTCCCGCAACGATGCGCACCTTGCCTTCCTCGACAGCGCTCAACAGGACGACGCCCGTTCCGAGCTGGTTCTTGAGCCGGTCGACGGCATCGCGCAGCACTTTCTGATTCGCGCCGTCGAGGCGCGCCGCGAGGACTTTCACGCCACCGACGTCGACGGCCCGCGCCGCGAGATCGACACCGCCGCCACCCGCGGCCAGCTGCGACTGGACTCGCCCGAGCTCGCGCTCGAGCTGCCTGGCGCGCTCGGCCAGTTGGCGAACCTTGCCTTCGACGTCGTCGCGGCTGCCTTTCACGAGCGCCGCGATTCTGTCGAGCGCCTGTTCGCCGGCGTTCACCCAGTCCAGGGCGCCCCGGCCGGTCAGCGCTTCGATGCGCCGGATACCGGCGGCGATGCCCGATTCCGAGGTGATCTTGAACAGGCCGATATCTCCCGCGCGGCGCACGTGCGTGCCGCCACAGAGCTCCGCGGAGAAATCGCCGATTCTGAGCACGCGCACCCGTTCATCGTATTTCTCGCCGAACAGCGCCAGCGCGCCGGCCTTGAGCGCCTCCTCGTAAGGCACGACGCTCACTTCCGCATCGACGTTGCGCCGGATCTCCGCGTTGACGAGGTCCTCAATCTCGGCGAGCGTCCCCGCGCCGACGGGCTCGTAGTGCGAAAAGTCGAAGCGCAGACGATCGGGCGCAACCAGCGAGCCTTTCTGCGTCACGTGCTCGCCGAGCACCTTGCGCAATGCGGCGTGCAGCAGATGCGTTGCCGAGTGATTGAGCACCGTGGCCGCGCGGCGTTCCCCGTCCACGACCGCGCGTGCTGTCTCGCCGACGCGGATCTCGCCTGTTGCGACGACACCGATGTGCGCGTGTGCCTTGCCGTGCTTGCGCGTGTCGCTTACGTCGAACCGGGTGTCGTCGACATACAGCGTGCCGGCATCGCCGACCTGCCCGCCGCTCTCGGCATAGAACGGGGTGCGGTCGAGAATCACGATGCCCTCTTCCCCCGCACGCAGCGCAGTCGCAGTCTCGTTGCCTCTCATGAGGGCCGTGACGACGCCGGTGTCTTCGAGCAGCTCGTAGCCCGTGAACGAGGACGTCGCATCCGTGCGCAGCCCCTGATCGTCATCGGCCGCAAATCGGCTCGCGGCGCGCGCGCGGCGCCGCTGCGCTTCCATCGCCCGGTTGAAACCCTCCTGGTCGACGCTCAATCCGCGCTCGCGAGCGATATCCGCGGTCAGATCGACCGGAAAGCCGTAGGTGTCGTACAGACGGAAAATAGTCTCGCCGGGGATCACCTTGTCCTTGAGGTTGACCAGGCTTTCCTCGAGCATCTTCATGCCCTGCGAAAGCGTTTCGGCGAAACGCAGTTCCTCCTGCTTCAGCAAGCGCTCGGCATGCTCGCGGCCGCGCGTGAGCTCGGGATATGCCGCGCCCATTTCGGCTTCGAGCGGCGCGACGAGGGCATGAAAGAACGGCTCTTCGGTGCCGAGCCGATAGCCGTGCCGCACGGCGCGGCGGATGATGCGCCTCAACACGTAGCCGCGGCCCTCGTTCGAGGGCAGCACCCCGTCCACGATCAGGAACGCGCAGGCGCGGATGTGATCGGCGATGACGCGCAGCGAGCTGGCGCTTCTGTCCTTCGTCCCGGTCAGCGCCGCCGCCGCATCGATCAGTCGCCGAAACAGATCGATGTCGTAATTGCTGTGCACGCCTTGCATGACGGCCGCGACGCGCTCCAGACCTAAGCCCGTGTCGACCGAGGGCTTCGGCAGGCGCGTCAGGTTACCGTCCGCATCGCGGTCGAACTGCATGAACACGAGGTTCCAGATTTCCACGAAGCGATCGCCTTCGGCCTCGGACGAGCCGGGCGGCCCGCCTGCCAGGCCGGGCCCGTGATCGTAGAAGATCTCGCTGCACGGTCCGCAGGGGCCCGTGTCGCCCATCGCCCAGAAATTGTCCTTCGTGCCCATGCGCGCGAACCGCCGTGCATCGACCCCGACATCGTCGAGCCAGAGCGCTGCCGCTTCGTCGTCATCCTCGAAGACCGTCACCCAGAGCTTTTCCGGCGGAATGTCGAGCACGCCGGTGACGAACTCCCAGGCATACGCGATGGCATCGCGCTTGAAGTAGTCGCCGAAGCTGAAGTTGCCGAGCATCTCGAAGAACGTGTGATGGCGTGCCGTGTAGCCGACGTTCTCGAGGTCGTTGTGCTTGCCGCCGGCCCGCACGCAGCGCTGCGCGCTCGCGGCGCGCCGATAGGGCCGCTGCTCCTTGCCGAGGAACACGTCCTTGAATTGCACCATACCGGCGTTGGTGAACAGGAGCGTCGGATCGTTCGCGGGCACGAGCGGGCTGCCGGGGACGATCTGGTGATCGCGCCCGGCAAAGTACTCGAGAAAACTGCGGCGAAGCTCGGCGCTGTTCATGCGCTCGATTCTACGGCAGAAATGGGGACATACCTGATTTCCGCGCGGAAATCAGGTATGTCCCCATTTCCGGCCTACAGTGAATCGGAGAGGGCGGCGTCGATCTGGTCGGTGGTGAAGCCACGATATTGGAGGAAGCGCGCCTGCCGGACGCGGGCGCGGAAGTCTTCGGGCTCCGCACCGAATCGCTTGCGCCGCACGGCGCGGGCGAGCGCCTGCCAGTCGGTGTCGCAGGCGGCCAGCTGGTCCTCGATGTCGTCCTCGGGCACGCCGCGCTCGCGCAGGGCCAGCCGGATGCGCACCGGGCCCTGGCCACGTGCCACGCGCGCGCGCACGAAGCTCTCCGCGAAACGCGCATCGCTGACGAGGCCGTCGAGCTCGAGCGTGCGCAGCGACTCGTTGACGATGGACGCATCGAAGCCGCGCGCCAGCAGCTTCTTGCGCAGCTCCGTGATCGAATGCTCGCGGCGCGCCAGCATGTCCATAGCGGTGCGGCGCACCGCCCGATCGTCGAGCAGACTGGATCGCGGAGCTAACACGCGTTCGTTGCGATCGCCGTGGCTGTTCCCGTCTCAGGCCTGACGCACGGCCTTTGCGTCGTCGATTTCCACGTCGGCGACCGCTTCCGGCACGCTCCGCGGCAGCAGCCGATCGCGCACCTGCCGCTCGATGTCCTGCGCGATTTCCGGATGCTCGACGAGAAACTGACGCGCGTTGTCCTTGCCCTGGCCGATGCGATCGCCCTTGTAGCTGTACCAGGCGCCGGCCTTGTCGACGATGCCTTCCTGCACGCCCAGATCGATGATCTCGCCGTGACGTGAAATGCCCTCGCCGTAGAGAATCTCGAATTCCGCCTTGCGGAACGGCGGCGACACTTTGTTCTTGACGACCTTCACACGCGTCTGGCTGCCGATGACCTCCTCGCCCTTCTTGATGGCGCCGATGCGGCGGATGTCGAGCCGCACCGAGGAGTAGAACTTGAGCGCGTTGCCGCCGGTCGTGGTCTCCGGGTTGCCGAACATGACGCCGATCTTCATGCGGATCTGGTTGATGAAAATCACCATCGCGTTCGAGCGCTTGATGTTGCCCGTGAGCTTGCGCAGCGCCTGCGACATCAGGCGCGCCTGCAATCCGACGTGCGTGTCGCCCATCTCGCCTTCGATTTCGGCCTTGGGCGTCAACGCGGCCACCGAATCCACCACGATCACGTCCACGGCGCCGGAGCGCACGAGCATGTCGGTGATTTCGAGCGCCTGCTCGCCCGTGTCCGGCTGCGAGACGAGCAGATCGTCGACATTGACGCCGAGCTTCTCGGCATAGATCGGGTCGAGCGCATGCTCCGCGTCGACGAAGGCCGCCGTGCCGCCGGCGCGCTGCGCCTCTGCGACGACCTGCAAAGTCAGCGTGGTCTTGCCGGAGGCTTCCGGCCCGTAGATCTCGACGACGCGGCCTTTCGGCAGGCCGCCGACGCCGAGCGCCACGTCCAGGCCGAGCGACCCTGTCGAAATGACCTCCACGTCGCGCGCCGTGGCGGAGTCGCCGAGGCGCATGACCGAGCCCTTGCCGAACTGTTTCTCGATCTGCCCGAGCGCCGCGGCGAGGGCCTTTTTCCGGTTGTCGTCCATGTGAATTCCGTGCGGTGGGGAAGCCGTCATTATTCCATAGAAACGCGCCGCCGGCAGCCGCGCGAAACTGTACCGCTCATCCGGAATAGCGGGCGTTGAAGGGCCACGTGTCGAGAATGCGATAGACCGAACGGCTGCCGCTCGTGATCGACTCGGCGAGGGAAAAAGAGTCGAGCCGCCACGTCAAGGGCGGCACCGGACCAACCTGCCCGGGTTTCGACGCGCGGCGAGCCAGCGTGACGTGCGGTATCCAGGCGCGCTCCTCGGGCGCGAAGCCGCAAGGCTCGAGCTTGCGCCAGAGCCGTGCCACGAGCTCCGGCAGCACGCGCGGCGGCCGGCTCGGCGCGATCCACAGGATGCGCGAGCGCGGCCAGTGACCGATCCGATCGAGAATGAGCTCGACCGGTGCGGCATCGAGGCTCGCCGCAGCGCGGCGTATACCCTCGAGGAGGCCGATATCGACGCTGTGCAGGAAAGCGAGGGTCAGATGCAGGCTTTCGCCGGGCACCGGTTTGCCGCCGCTCGCGCGCACGGCCGCCCGGGTCGATTTTTCGAGCGCGCGGCGGGTTGCCGAGTCCGGCCAGATGCCGAAAAACAACCGCTTGCGATCAGCCGCCATGGTTCAGCGGCTCGCCAGGGCCAGCGTTTCCTCGAGCACGAAAGCCACGCTTGCGCGGCGGACGGTCTCGCGGTCGCCGGCGAACTGACGCGTGACGGTCCGTTCGCGTGGCATTCCCGACTCACGCCAGGCCCAGCCGAAGCAGACGGTGCCGACGGGCTTGCCGGGCACCGCGCCGCCCGGCCCGGCAATCCCGCTGACCGCCGCAGCGAGGTTTGCGCCGCAAAGCTCGAGCACGCCGCGCGCCATTTCCGCGCACACGGGCTCGCTGACGGCGCCGTGCGCAGCGAGCGTTTCACCGGAAACGCCGAGCACCTCCCGCTTGACGGTATCTGAGTAGCAGACGACTCCGCCGGCGAAATAATCGGAGCTGCCCGCCTCGTCCGTCAGGATTTTCGCGATCCAGCCGCCCGTGCAGGATTCCGCCGCGGCGAAAGTCCGGCCACGGGCGCGCAGCGCGCCCCCGAGCTTCGCGCCCAACTGGCGCAGGCTCGAATCGTCGATCGTATCGTCAGCCACTGCACCTCCGTACCGACATTGCGCAGGCTACGACCCGTCGCGAGAATTGTTCACAAGCTCACGATAGACGGCGAGATTGCCCGCGACCATGCGTTCTGTCGAAAACTCCGCCGCGACGAAATCCCGGCCGCGCCGACCCATTTCCCGGGCCAGTGCCGGATCGGCCAGCAGGCGATCGACGGCCCGTATCAGCGCCTGCGTTTTGCCGGGCGGTACGAGCAGCCCGGTTTCCCCGTCGCGCACGGCTTCGGGAATGCCGCCGACGGCGCTCGCGACGACAGGGACACCGGCCGCGGCGGCCTGCAGCAGGATGACGCCGAGTCCCTCGGCGTGGGCGGGGTGCGCCAAAACGTCGAGGCCCGGCAGAAGCGCGTTCAGGTCGTCGCGGAAACCGGCGAAGACCACTGCATCGCCGAGGCCGAGCGTTCTTGCCTGCGAGCGCAGCTGCTTTTCGAGCGGACCTTTCCCGAAAAACACGGTGATCAGGCCCGGATGCCGCCGGCACAGCACAGGCAAGGCTTCGAGCAGCACGTCGTGGCCCTTGCGCCCGATGAGCTGCGCGGCGACACCCAGGACCGGCCGCTGCGCGTCGATGCCGAGCTCCGCGCGCAGGCGCCCGCGATCGCCGGCGAACGTTGCCGGCTCGATCGCGCTGCGCACGCAGGCGAGCTTGCGCTCCGGCACTCCACACTCGCGCAGCACGCCGCGAATGGCCTCGGAAATGGCGATAACCCGGTCGTAAAGGCCGTACTTGAGCGGCACGAAGGGCCGCGGCTCCGGATTGTCCACGCGCCGTGACAGCACCACCTTGCAACGGGCGGCGCGCGCGGCGAGCGCGCCCAGCACGTCCGCGCCGCGGCGGCTGTGCAGGTGCACGATGTCGGGCTGCTCTGCTTCGAGCAGGCGCCGGAAGCGCACCGCGAAGGCGATGTCCAGATCGCCGCGCATCGGCATTGCCACGATACGGTCGGCGGCGGGCGAGGCATTGCCGATCGCACTGTCTTCCGCGCAAACGAGTACGTTCGTGACACCCGCCGCCCGCAGGCCTTCGAGCAGGTACAATACCTGCCGCGCGCCACCGTACAGATGCCGGCCCGTCTCCAGATGCACGATCTTCATCGCCCGGAATGTTAACAGGCCGCCGAACCGGTCCTTCCCGGTCGTCCGGCGCGAACCGCGCGACCATGAACCACGCTCCGTCCTCCGCGCACACCCCGATGATGCAGCAATACCTGCGCATCAAGGCGGAACATCCGGACATCCTGCTGTTCTATCGCATGGGCGATTTCTACGAGCTTTTCTACGACGACGCGCGGCGCGCATCGAAGCTCATCGACATCACGCTGACGACGCGCGGCCAGTCCGCCGGCGCGCCCATCCCGATGGCCGGCGTGCCCGTGCACAGCGTCGACAGTTACCTCGCCCGGCTCGTGCGCAAGGGCGAATCGGTCGCGATCTGCGAGCAGATCGGACAACCGGGCAGCGCCGCGCAGGCGAAAGGTCCCATGGATCGGCGAGTCGTGCGCATCGTGACGCCGGGCACCGTGACGGAGGATGCCCTGCTCGAGGAGCGCCGCGACAACCTGCTCGCGGCCGCGCATCTGGACGGCGCATCGGCCGGCCTGGCCTGGCTCGATCTCGGCAGCGGCCGCTTCTCGGTCATGCAGCTCGAGGACGGCGCGTCGCTGGCGGCCGAGCTCGCGCGCCTCGAGCCCGCTGAGCTGCTGCTGAACGAAGACCTCGACGGCGAAAGTCCGCTGGCGCGCAGGCCGGGCACGCGGCGCCGATCGCCGTGGCACTTCGAGCCGGATGCCGCCACGCGATTGCTTTGCGCGCAGTTCGGTACCCGCGATCTCTCGGGATTCGGCTGCGCGGAGCTGCCGCTGGCCGTCGGCGCGGCGGGCGCGCTTCTCGAATACGTGCAAGCGACGCAGCGCGCTGCCGTACCCCATATCCGCGGGCTGCGCACCGAACGGCGCGGCGACGCCCTGCTGCTCGACGCCGCCACGCGCCGCAACCTCGAGCTCGATGCGAGCCTGGGCGGCCGTCACGAGCACACGCTGGCCGGCGTCATGGATCGCTGCGCGACCGCCATGGGCAGCCGCCTGCTGCGCCGCTGGATCAATCGCCCGCTGCGCAATCATGAAGCGCTGGAGTTGCGGCTGCACTCGGTCGCGGCGCTACTGAACGGCCGTGGGTTCGAAGAGCTGCGCGAAAGCTTGCGCGGCATCGGCGATATAGAGCGGATTCTCGCGCGCGTGGCGCTAAAATCCGCGAGGCCGCGCGATCTCACCCAGCTCGGCGCCGCTTTGGGGCGTCTGCCCGGGCTGCGCGAGAATCTGGCCGCGATCGATTCGCCGCTGCTCGGCGAGCTGAAAGTGGACCTTGACGGTCACGAAAGCACCTGCGCGCTGCTGGAAAAAGCGATCGTCGAGCAGCCGCCTCTTCTGATCCGCGACGGCGGCGTGATCGCCGGCGGCTATGACGCGGAGCTCGACGAGCTGCGCGCATTGAGCGGCAATGCCGACCGGTACCTCATGGAGCTCGAAGCCCGCGAGCGCGAACGTACGGGCCTGTCAACCCTGCGGCTCGGCTACAACCGCGTGCACGGCTACTACATCGAGATCAGCCGCGCGCAGGCGAAGCAGGCGCCCGCGGATTACACGCGGCGGCAAACGCTCAAATCCGCCGAGCGTTACGTCACGCCGGAGCTCAAATCGTTCGAGGACCGCGTGTTGAGCGCGCGCGAACGCGCGCTAGCGCGGGAGAAAGCGCTGTACGACGCGCTGCTCGACCGGCTCGTTGAAGAATTAGCCGCGCTCCAGATGGCCGCCGAAGCGCTTGCGACGCTGGACGCGCTCGCCGATCTGGCCGAGCGCGCCGACGCGCTCGATTTCAGCCGGCCCGAGCTGACGGACGACAGCCGCATCGAGATTCACGGCGGCCGCCATCCGGTCGTCGAGCAGGTGCTCGATACGCCGTTCGTGCCGAACGATCTGAAGCTCGGTGACGGCCGGCGCATGCTCGTCATCACCGGCCCGAACATGGGCGGCAAATCGACGTACATGCGCCAGACCGCATTGATCGCGATCCTCGCGCACATCGGCAGCTTCGTGCCGGCGGAGCGAGCCGTGCTCGGGCCCGTGGACCGGATCTTCACGCGCATCGGCGCTTCGGACGACCTGGCCGGCGGGCGCTCGACGTTCATGGTCGAAATGACCGAGACCGCGGACATCCTGCACAACGCCACGCGCTCGAGCCTCGTGCTCATGGACGAGATCGGCCGTGGCACCAGCACTTTCGACGGCCTGTCGCTCGCCTGGGCGTGCGCACATTACATCGGCGAATCGATCGGGGCTTTCACGCTGTTCGCCACGCATTACTTCGAGCTGACGGCCCTGGCCGACGAGCTGCCGGATTGCGCGAACGTGCATCTCGACGCCACGGAACACGGCGATTCGCTGGTCTTCCTGCACGCGGTCAGGGAAGGCCCGGCGAATCAGAGCTACGGCCTTCAGGTCGCCGCCCTGGCCGGCGTGCCGCCCGAAACGATAGCTCGAGCGCGCGACTATCTCCAGGTACTGGAGCGCACGCGCGAAACGCGCGCGGAGCATCCGCAGACGGAGCTCGCCCTGTTCGCGCCGCCGCAGACGCCCGAATCGCATCCGGCGCTTGCCGAGCTCGCGCGCGTCGATCCCGACGCCCTCACGCCGCGCGAAGCGCTCGAAGTCCTGTACCGGCTCAAGCGGCGGGTCTGATTGTTTCGACTGGGTCCCGCCCCGGCGTTCGCCGGGGTGACGGCGCCGGGACGACGAGGTGTGTGCGGTCTTTCGCCGGGACCGCGGTTACTCGGGCTGGCGGCGGGGCGTCTTCAGCTGAGCGGGATCGCAGAGCACGAACGTGCCGTCGCTGCGCGCGCGGTAGTCGAAACGCCGGCCGTCGTGCTCCAGAATGATCCGGAACCCCTCGACGTCGATCTGGGCGTAGGATTCGGTGGGGCCGCCGCAGCCCATCGACATGTCGCGCCAGACGACCGGCTCCGCGCTCAGCGTGCGTATGCTTTCGACGGAGACATTCTCGCGTTGGACGAGATCCGCCTTGACGCGCTCGAGCAGCGAATCCGGTATCTCGGCACTCGCGGCTTCCGGTATCGCTGCCTGCGGAGCATCGGGCGCGCGGCTTGCCGTCGTCTCCGGTGTGTCACAGGCCGCAGGACACGACGTCAGCGCCAGAAGCGCCGAAGCAGCAAGCCATCCCTGCGCTTTCCCCATCAGGCGGAAACTCCTGCGACCGCTCCGTCTTGTCTCCAGGCATCCCCGGGGCGGGCGCGTTTGCCCGCCCCGGGATTTGCGTGCGTCAAGGCCTCGCAACCAGCTCGAAGAAGAAGTTGACGTCCGTCCGCGGCGTGAACGTCACGCCTCCGTCATCGGACTGGAATGACGAACCGACGGTGTCGTTGTCCAGCCCGATCAGCGGCGGCGTGTCCGAGAAGCCCGGAAACGGACCGTCCGGGACCTCGAGCACGAGGAACAGGTCCGTGTCGGGATCGAGCTCGAGCACGATTTCGACGAACAGCGTCAGAATCGTCGGCAGGTCGAAGTACATCGTGGCGAAGTCCGTATCCTGGGCCAGGAACGGGCTTTGCCGCTGCAGCAGCGAGTTCATGTCGATGTCGGCCGTGCCGTCGGTATTCAGCCGGCCCGTCGTCAGCATGGCCGATTCGAATATGACCGGCGCCGATGCGTCGGACACATCGGTCAGGAACAGCCCCGTATGCAGCACCGATCCCGCCGCAAGAAACGACTGCACATCATCGTTGGCGAAACGCACGGCATACATCCGGCCGTCCGGCGCGCCGGTGAAGCCGAACGGGTCGTTGGCGTCGAAGTCGCCG
>JBOIDB010000176.1:0-2709 GCA_050740235.1 Gammaproteobacteria bacterium | reverse complement strand
TTCAGCCCGTCCGCGCATGCACGAGGTCAGCAGCTCGGCCGTGTCAAGACGACTTGCGCTTCTCGGTGAACGTGATCAGCGGTGTTTCGCCCCGCACGTTGATCCCGCCGTCGATGACCGCGCCTTCGGCGACGGCCACCGATCGACCGGTCAGATTGCCGTCGATACGGGCCGAGGCGGCCAGCTCGACCTTGCCCGAGCCTGTCACGTCGCCCTCGACCTGGCCGGCGATGACGATGTCAGTGGCTTCGATGCGGCCCTTCCAGCGCCCGGTGACGGCTAATGTGAGTGGCCCGTCGAGCTTGCAGTCGCCGGCCACCGCGCCACAGACGACGAAATGCCCTTCACCCTCGAAATCGCCCGTGAACGAGGCGTCCTCGCCGATGAACGTGACGGGACCGGATGACTTGTCCAGGATCCGGCGCAACGGATTCTTGCCTGCCATGGGGATTCCCCTCGGGAGCTGTTGCGACTGGCGGTGCATTGTGCGGAGAAAGGCCGGCGGATGCCAGCGTCGATGGGCATACTCGTGCCATGAGCTACCGGCTGAATCTGCGCTGCCTGGGTTGCGGCAATCGCTATCCGCCGGACACGATCATGAACCTGTGCGAGCGCGACGGTCGGCCGGTCGAAATCGTCCTCGACCTCGAAAGACTTGCGCGCGAGCGACCGGACAGCGCCTGGCATCGCCCCGACCGCCGCGACATGTGGCGGTTCGGCGGCTTGCTCGCGCTCGATTGCGACGATCCGCACGACCGGTCGTGGATCGTTTCATTGGGCGAGGGCTGCACGCCGCTGCTGGAATATCACACCCACCCGCTTGCATCGCAGCACGGCTTTCGCCTGTGGCTCAAGGAGGAGGGCATGCCGGTAGCGGGTTTCGGCGCCAATCCGACGCTGAGCTTCAAGGATCGCGGTATGGCCATGGCAGTGTCGTTGGCGCGCCGGCTCGGCATCGACCGGCTCGCGGTGCCGACGCAGGGCAACGCCGGAGATTCTCTCGCGACTTACGCAGCGCATGCCGGCGCGGCGGCGGCGATCGCGATGCCGGACGACACGCCGCTGCCGATTCTCGGCAAGGTCGCCGCTCTCGCTGTAACCCATCCCGATATTCATCTCGATCTCGTGCAGGGCACCATCCGCGAGGCGGGCGAGCTGGTGAAGCGCAAGTATGTCGCCGACGGCTGGTTCAACGTCGCCACGTTCCAGGAGCCGGGCTGGCGCATCGAAGGCAAGAAAACGCTCGGGCTCGAGATCGCGGAGCCACGTAACGGCATGAATGATGATCGGTGGGCCGTGCCGGATGCCATCGTGTACCCGACCGGCGGCGGCACGGGCATCGTCGGCATGTGGAAAGCGTTCGGCGAGCTCGAAGCGCTCGGGCTCATCGATTCGCGCCGGCCGCGCTTCATCGCCGTGCAGAGCGAAAGCACGGCGCCGCTGGTGGAGGCATTCGACGCAGGACGCGAGGACACGATTCCGGCAGCGTCAGGTGCGACGCTTGCCACCGGGCTCAACGTGCCGGGCGGCGTGGGCCACTTCCGCGTGCTGGAGATACTCCGCCGAAGCGGTGGCGCGGCGCTCTCGGTCAGCGAGGCGGCGATCGCTGCCAACCTCGTGGAGGTCTACCGTGCCCGCCGCTGGTGGATCTGCCCGGAAGGGGCGGCAACGCTCGCCGCGCTCGACGACTGCGTCGACCGCGGGCTGATCGGGCGCGGCGACAGGGTCGTCTGCATCAATACGGGATCGTTCGAGAAGTATCTGCCGAATGTCCGGCATCTGATCGGGGGTTGACTGACGCGGCGCGTCCAATTGCGACCCTGCGTGTCACCGCGCATCGGCGGGGGTTTTTCGTAACAGATTGATTTATCTCGGCATCGGTCGCTGGCATGCCTCTTGCTCAAGGGAAGACAGCACGGAATTGGAGACGAGGTTATCTGCTAGCGTTTGGTTCGATTCCTCCTGATGCCGCAGCAATGCGGCCAGCTACTGGCGCCACGTCTCAGCTTACCCCTTAGCGTGGCGCTTTTTTTTTGCCGATCAGTCGTGGTAGCCGTAGCCGAGGGTGTCCACTTCCACCAGGTAGCCGTTTTCGAAGCTGAGCACGCGCATCAGCTTGAACGGGCCGAAATTGTAGGTCCATCGCTCTACCAGAATGCCGACGGTCGTTTCGAGGCCCACCGGAAAGAGATGAGAACCCTGAAAATGGAGCGGCCGGAAGGTCCGGTACACGACCGTCTCGACGATCTGTGCGGGCTCGCCGCATCGGGCCAGGACCTTGGCCGCCGAATCGCCGTCCGTGACGAGCTTGCTGCCGCAACGCATGGCGTCTGCGTGCG
Organism: Gammaproteobacteria bacterium; assembly: GCA_050740235.1. GTDB lineage: Bacteria > Pseudomonadota > Gammaproteobacteria > Steroidobacterales > JACDCP01 > JACDCP01. Next base: position 370 of record JBOIDB010000176.1, on the reverse strand, counting down.
CCGCGCCGGCTGCAGCGATCAGGAAGAGGAAAGCGATTGCGAGGCGCATGCGCAACTCCGGTAAGTGCCGGTTTTCTTGTGTGACGGGCCGGTCCCGTGAACAGACCCTAAGGCATTCGGCCTGAACGACTACTGAATTGGACCTCGTCCGGCAGCCTGCGTTCCGGTTGCTGCTTCACCCGTTGCCGATGGTGCGCCGCTCGTAGCCGGCAGGCGCTTCGAACGCGGCATCCTCGATGTCTTTCTCGGTTGCGGACTTGACGACCGACTCGGCTTCGAGCGCATTGCCGCGGAAGCTGCGCGTCTTGACCGGGAAGCCTTCCATTTCATTCACGTCCGCGAACGGGTTCCCGGACATGGCGAAATCGAA
>JBOIDB010000175.1:0-4801 GCA_050740235.1 Gammaproteobacteria bacterium | reverse complement strand
ATCGGGGAGCGACGCGAGACAAGCCGGGGCAACCCAGGCCCGGCCAGCCGGATGTGATCAATCCGGCGTGCGATTCAGGTAACGCGGGACGATGCCTTCCATCGAGTTCGGCTCGATGTCGAAATGCGCCAGGCCGTTCTCCCTGCAGACGCTGTCGACGGTCAGCGACAGGTAATTGTCGGTCGAGAACGGCTTGCCGGGCACGAAGTCCATGACTTTCGCCTGAAGGCGCGATAGCGAATCGGGCAAGCCGATGACCATGCGCCGGATACCCAGCGTGCGACGCAGGAACTCGACGATCTCGCGTAACGTATAGACGCGCGGCCCGCAGAGCTCATAAGTCTTCCGATGCGTCGCGCGATCCTCGATCGACTGCACGATGGCGTGCGCGACGTTCTCGACATACACGGGCGCGAAGCGGGCGTCGGGTCTGGCGAGCGGCAGCACGGGCGAGAGCTTGAGCAGGCGGGCGAAACGATTGGTGAACGAGTCCTCGGCGCCGAAGATCACCGAGGGCTGGAAGATCGTCCAGGCCAGCGCTTCGCCGCAGCGCTCGCGCAGCGCGTTCTCCGCTTCCCCCTTCGTCTTGAGGTACAGACTGGGACCTTTCCCGGCATCGGCGTTCAGCGCGCTGACGTGCAGCAGCCTGTGAACCGATTTCGCCCGGCATGCGGCGATCACTTTCTCGGCGAGCTCCGTGTGTACGCGGCGGAAGCCGCTGCCGTCGCGGCCGCGCTCGTTGAGAATCGCGATGAGGTTGACGACTGCATCCATGCCTTCGAATGCGCGCTCGAGCGTCGCCGGATCGTGCACGTCCTCGGTCACGAGTGTGACCGTCGACAGCACCAGCATGCGCCGGTTGCGGGCGCGGCTGCGCGTGGGCACGCGGATGCGATGGCCCATCCCGGCGAGGCGCGCAACGAGCCTGCGGCCGACGAAGCCAGTCCCGCCCAGCACGCAGATTTTCAGCTCGCGCATCCGTTTCTCCGCACATTCCGCCCCATGGATGGCTTTCTCGGGACCCTGCCGGGGCGAGGAGGAACGAAAATTATAGGCTGCTCTGCTGTTCGCCGCTCGCCAGTCGGCTGTCGAGCGTGTCGAGCGGTTGCACGGCCGTCATCAGATCGGAAAGCCGTTGCGTGTCGCCGTGCATGCGCCAGTAGAAGATCGCTTCCGCGGACAGCACGCGTTGCACGTAGTCCCGCGTTTCGCCGAACGGGATGGCATCGATCCACGCGTCTGCCGCCACGGTGCCCTCTGCGGGGAGCCAATCGAGCACGCGATTCGGCCCGGCATTGTAAGCGGCCGTAGCGAGAACCTGGCTGCCTCCGAAGCGTTCGTGCATGGCACCCAGATAGCGCGTGCCGAGCGCGATGTTGACGCGCGGATCCAGCAGGCTGGCGCTGCCATCGTAGTCGAGCTCGGCCTTGCGCGCGGTCTCGCGGCCGGTCGACGGCAGGAGCTGCATGATGCCGAGGGCGCCGGCGCCCGACGCCACATCGGGCATGAACAGGCTCTCGCTGCGCGCAACGCCGTACGCCCAGGTCGTGGAAACGTTCGCCTGCGCTGCGAGCGAATCGAAGGCGTCACGGAAGGGCGTCGGATAGCGGATCTCGAGATCATCGAGGATTCCGGCTTGCGCAGCGGTCGCGATCGCGCGGGAATGCCAGCCCCAGCGGTGCGCGAGCACGGATGCCTGCGCGCATTGCGCGGCATCGAGGCGCTCCATCTCCGCGTTCCACTCGCCGCGGCCGCGGCTGTCGAGGCCGACGAAGAACAGCTCGCGCGCGCGAATCAGTTCGGGCCTCGCGGCGATTGCCGCAATCACCGCTTCGTCCGGCTCGATCGGCCGATGGGCGTAGGCGTAGGGAATATCGAGGCGGTCGGCGGCGAGAAATCCATGGTAGCTGCGCTCGGCCGCCAGCGCGGCAAATATCTGGTCGGCGAGGGTCGTCTCGCCCGTGGCTTCCAGCGCGCGCGCCCGCCAGTAGAGCCAGACCTCGTCCGCGGCCGCCGCGTCGGGCAGCGCTTCCCAGGATGCCAGCACGCCTTCCCAGTCGCCGGCCAGCGCCGCCAGGCGAATACGCCACTCCGTGACCTCGGGCGTCGTTGCCGCATCGCCGAGCGCTTCGAGCAATGCGTCGGCCTCCGGCAGGTGACGGTACGCAGCCAGCAGCGCAATATCCCGCGAAATTTCGTCGCGCGCTTCGCGCTCGAACGAGAATTCCTCGCGCAGCACGCGCCATGTGGCGTCCGCCTCCAGCGGATCCTCACGGTTGAGGCGTTCGATGCCGTACCGGATCAGCTCGCGATCGCCGGGCGAGTCGGCGAACAGCGTGAGCCTGGCCAGCTCCCCGGCCGGGCGGTCCTGCATGCGGGCCCAACGTTCGACCAGATTGCGATCGCTCTCACCGAGGCCGCGCGCGAGATAGCGCGCGAGCGGAATCTGGCGCGCTTCGATCGCGAGCTCGAACCGGTCACGATAAAGCGCCTCGGTCAGCACACCCCGTTCACGCAGATCGGTGAATACCGGGTCACAGGCGTCCGGTCGGCTGGAACCCGACATCCAGAGATCGAGCGCTTCGGCTACCCATGCGGCATCGGCATCGCCCGGCTGCCGCGCCTGCAGAGCGACGCAGCGCAGCCGAGCATCGGCTTCGTCGCGGAAGTGCGCATCGTAGAGCGCGAGAAATCGCGTCCAGTCGCCGCGCCGTTCGAGCGACGCCAGCCAATGCCTGCGCAGCTCGAGCGCGGCCGGGAGGTGCGGATGCGCTTCAATGAACTGCTCGACTTCGGCCGGCGCGACCGTGTCGATGCGCGCCCGCAGCCAGGCGGCACGCAAATCGGGAAACAGTACGTAAGGCCCGAGCAGGGATCGAATGTCGCCGGACACTTCCCAGCGCCCGTACTCGGCAGCCTCATAGGCTTCGCGGAACGCGGCGCGCTGTCTTTCGAGCAAGTCTTGATCGGCAGCGCCGACGCTCGAAGCTGCCAGCCAGGAAACGGCGAGCAATGAAGCGAATCGGAGTTCCATTCCGGGGATTGCCATGCTTTACCTTCGCCCTGGTGCAAAGAATCCGAACGGAGCGTCTTTTTGACAGCCTGCTAAGCTAGCGCGAGTTTGCCACACTGGCGAGGCCGGTCAAGCAAAGCCCGTCGTTCGGCTTTTTGCGTCACGTTGATCGCGTGTGGGCAGCGAGGATGCAGCACGATGCTCCAGCACGTCGGACTTTACTGGTTCGTGTTTCCGCTGGTCGGTGTAGCCGCCGGCACGCTGGCCGGATTGTTCGGCATCGGCGGTGGCATCGTGGTCGTGCCGACGCTGTACTTTTTCTTCGCCCGGCTCGGCATCGACGTCGACTACCGGATTCATCTCGCTATCGGCAGCTCGCTCGCGATCATCGTGTTCACTTCGGTCTCGTCGGTCATCGCGCATCATCGGCGCGGCGCAGTGATCTGGCGTGCCGCCTTCCGCCTGACCCCCGGCATCGTCATCGGCGGCCTGCTCGGCGCGGCCCTGGCGCACGCAATGTCGTTCGCCGCACTTCGCACGGCGTTCGGTCTTCTGGTCGTCCTCATCGCCCTCTACATCGTGCTGGGCTATCGGCCGCCTGCGCGGCGCAAGCTGCCGGGACTGGCCGGCAGCACGGCCGCGGGCACCGGCATCGGCATCTTCTCGGCGCTGGCCGGCATCGGCGGCGGCGTGATGACGAATCCGTTCATGCTCTGGTGCGGGGCCTCGATGCGCGAAGCCGTGGCGACGGCCGCCGCCTGCACGTTTCCGGTTGCCGTGGCGGGTGCGCTGGGCTACATCGTCAGCGGGTGGGACGTGACCGCGGGTGTCGCCGGAGCGACCGGCTACGTTTTCTGGCCAGCAGTGGCTGGCATCGCCGCCGGCAGCATGATGGCGGCGCCGCTCGGCGCGCGCATTGCCCACAGCGTCCCCGTGCGAGGCTTGCGCCGCGCCTTCGCGCTGCTGCTGGTGCTGGTCGGCATCCGTATGCTGGCCGGCTGAAAACAGAGAACCCGTTCACAGTTTTCGGGCAATTAGGGTCGAATTCTGCGACGAATTCTAGGGTTTGGGAGCCGACTCAGGGTAACATCCCGCCCGTCCGGCAAGGTCCCGGAGGCTACACGGGTTCCAACTGGCAAGGAGAAATCATGCGCACGAACACAATGGTCTGGCTGGCGGCGCTGGGGCTGATGCCCGGCCTCGCGGCAGCGCAGGAATTGAGCTACGACTGGGTCGAGCTGGCGTACGTCGATACGGAGCTCGATGTGGACGGTCCCGGCGGCGGCTTCGATGTCGACGGCGACGGCTTTGCGGTCGGCGGGTCATTTTCGCTGACCGACGCATTCCAGGTCATCGCGAGCTATACCGATCTCGACTTCGATTTCGACGTGGATACGACGGCGTTCGCGATCGGCGCCGGCTACCGGTACGGGATCTCCGAGAATGCGGATCTGGTGGCGTCGCTGTCCTACGTGAGCGGCGAAGTGGACACGAACTTCGGCGATGCCGACGACAACGGCTTTTCGCTGGCAGCGGGATTCCGCGGGTTCGTGGCCGACCAGGTCGAGCTGGAGGGCGGCGTCTCATACACTGATCTCGACGAGTCGGGCGACGAGACGGCGCTGTTCGGCGAGGGCCGTTACTGGTTCAACGACGAGTTCGCCGCCGGCGCGGGCATCGCGTTCAGCGACGACGCTACGGCTTTGATGATCAGCGGCCGTTACAGTTTCGGGGCGAACCTGAACCGCTAGGAAGTCTCCGACCTCGGAACGTCGCGGGGCGCCCGGC
>JBOIDB010000174.1:0-2824 GCA_050740235.1 Gammaproteobacteria bacterium | reverse complement strand
ATGCTGGAAACGCTGAGGAGCAAGATCGGACAGCTGCGGCGGGGAGAGAGGATTTCGATGGCGGAGATTCTCTTCGTGGTCATGTGAGGGTGAAGGCCACCGCTTGCGGAGGGTTGCGACCGCCCGGATTCGGTAAGTCCCCGGCCGGGATCGCTCGACAGATGGAGCCATGCGGCATTCCGAGCGGACAATCACGCGCCGCCAGTTGCTGATTGCGATCGGCGGGACGGCGGTCGCTGCCGGTTCCGCGGGTCTCTACGAGCTGTTCCGTCTCTGGCGGCGGCCCGGCGGCACCGCCTATCACGGGCCGAGCGTCTCGCTCGCCGATGTCGCGGAATCGGATATCTTCGACGTCTGCATCATCGGCTCCGGCCCGGCCGGCGTCATTCCGGCCATTCAGCTCGCGCGCCGGGGATTGCGCACGATCCTCCTGGAGTCCGGCGCGAGCTTCCCGACCATGTTCGAAGAGCCGCGTTACAACGAGCTCAACAGCTACGAAAGCTCCGGAGATGCGCTGTATCCGCTGGCCGCGACACGCATTCGCGCGCTGGGCGGCACGACGAACATCTGGACGGGCCGTTGCAATCGCTTGCACGGCATCGATTTCGAGCGCAACGCCTACACGCCGGCCGGCAGCGGCTGGCCGATCCGGTACAGCGACATTCACCGGTACTACACCGGGGCGGAGAAGACCTTGCGCGTGAGCTGGCCGGGCCGCTACGAGTACCCTGCGGGTCACCACTTTCCTTTCCTGCGCGAAGTAGGCGACCCCCGGCTGCGCCGGCTGCGCCAGTTTCGAAAGTTCATGGCGGAGAAAGGCTTGAGCGTGGACACTTCTCCGACTTCGTCGGGCATCAGGCACCGGGGCCCCGTGCGCATCGCCGGCGATTACCTGGCGAGCTTTAGCGACCAGCGCGCGGGCCTCCTGGTGACCGGAGCGACGGCCGTGCGCCTGTCGCGCGGCAGCAGCGGTGAAATCGGCGTGGTGGAAGTCAGGGATCTCGACGGACATGCGAAATCCATCGCCGCGCGCGTGTTCATCGTCGCGTGCGGCGCGGTCGAGACCGCCAGGCTGCTGCTCCTGTCGCAGTCAGAGCGGAACCCGCGCGGCATGGGCAATCGCTTCGACCAGGTCGGACGATTCTTTCACGAGCATCCGACCATCAACTTCAACGGCCGGCTGCCGGCGACGACCACCATGCCCATTCATTCGCCCGGCCGCTCCGATCAGTTTTACGACAGCTTCAAGCGCGAAGGCTACGGCAGCATCCTGCTGGGCTTCAGGAACGGCAGGCGGGATGACGGCACGGTGTATCTGCGCATCGGCGCGACCATCGAAATGCTGCCGGTCGCCTCGAACCGGATCATCCTCAGCGAGACCGCGCTCGATCTGTTCGGCAATCCGGGCGCGCGCGTGAATCTTTCATTCTCGCCGGAAGATCAGCGGACCATGGCGCGTATCCGGTCTTTGATACAATCGATTTACGCCCGATTGGACGCCGAGGACGTTACCGAGTTGCCGATTCACTGGTCGCATCATCATCTCGGCGGGGTCTGCATGGGCGCGGACCCGCGGCACAGCGTCGTGGACCGCAACCTTCGTGTGCACGATGCGCCGAACCTGTTTCTTTCGACGAGCGGCTGCTTCGTCACGGGCGGCGCGGCACACCCGACGCTGCTGATCGTCGCCCTGGCCCATCGTCTTGCCGACCACCTGATCGCGGCATTCTCGGCCGGCCGTTTCAAGCGCGCCAGCGCAGACCGGCCGGCCAACGCGGCATGAATTCCGCCGTGCAAAGGGGACGAGCATGTGCGGCATAGCCGGCATCGTCGGCGGGCGGCGTCATGCCGTGGATATCCACGACATGCTGAACGCGCTCCGGCATCGCGGCCCGGATGACGTCGGCGTCTGGTCGGACGAGCACGCCACGCTAGGCCAGCGCCGCCTGTCGATCATCGACCTCGCCGGCGGCCACCAGCCGCTGCACAACGAGGACGAGTCGCTGTGGGTCGTCTGCAACGGCGAGATCTACAACTACCTCGCGCTGCGCGAGGACCTGATCCGCAAGGGTTACCGGTTTCTGACCGGCAGCGACTGCGAGGTCATCCTGCACCTCTATGCCGAATACGGCGCGCGCTGTCTCGAGCACATGCGCGGCATGTTCGCCTTCGCGCTGTGGGACGTGCGCAAGCGCACGCTCTTTGCCGCCCGCGATCACCTCGGGCAGAAGCCGCTCTACTATGCCGAGCACCAGGGCCGATTGCTGTTCGCCTCCGAGATCAAGGCGATAGTCGCGGCCGAACCCGCCTTGCGGCAACTCGATCCCGAAGCGCTCGATCAATATCTCGCGCTGCGCGTCATCGGATCTCCCCGCAGCATGTTCGCCGGCGTGCGCAAGCTGCCGCCCGGCCACTGGCTGCGCTTCGCGGAAGCGAGCGGCCTCGAGATCGGCCGGTACTGGGATCTGAGCTACGAGCCGAAGCTCGAGGGCAGCGACGAGGAGCTCACGGACCGCCTCGAGCAGGAGCTGATCGAAGCGCTGCGGCTGCACATGGTCAGCGACGTGCCCGTTGGCGCGTTCATGAGCGGCGGCATGGATTCGACGCTCCTGGTGGCGATGCTCATGACGCATGTCACCGACACGCCGATCCCGACGTTCACGCTGAGCCTGCCGCACGAGAAGTTCAACGAAGGCCCCTTCGCCCGGCTCGTCGCTGAGCGCTACGGCACCGAGCATCACGAGGAGCAGGTCACACCGTCGCTGGTGAGCCTGCTGCCGAAAATGGTCTGGCACCTGGACGAGCCTTCGGATCCCCTGTCGCT
>JBOIDB010000173.1:0-28304 GCA_050740235.1 Gammaproteobacteria bacterium | reverse complement strand
TCGGCATCCTCGACCGTCTGGCGAAAGTGCGCGCGCAGCGTGTCGACCTCGTCGAGAAACGCCTGCACGCGAGCCATGCCCGTCTCCGGCGATATGTCCGAGGCCATCGCCGCGACGGCCGTCAGTGCGATAGCTATCGTGCCTGCAACGGATTTCATCGCTCAATCGCCGGGCGGCGGCGGCGCGAGCACCTCACGGGCGCCGTTCGACTGCAACGGCCCGACGATGCCGGCCTCCTCCATGGTTTCCACCATGCGCGCAGCCCTGTTGTAGCCGATCTTCAGGCGCCGCTGCACGCCAGAAATCGAGGCCTTGCGAGTCTCCGTGACGATGCGCACGGCCTCGTCATACAGCGGATCCAGCTCCCCGTCCGGCGTGCCGGACAGGCTTTCCGAGGGCAGTCCGGGAATTTGACCCTCCGGTCCCTCCAGAATTTCCTCGAGATACGCCGGCGCGCCGGCCCGTTTGAGATGCCGGACGACCCGATGCACTTCCTGGTCCGAGACGAAGGCGCCGTGCACGCGGGCCGGCACCGACGTGCCCGGCGGCAGGTACAGCATGTCGCCGTGGCCGAGCAGCGCTTCGGCGCCGCCCTGATCGAGAATGGTGCGCGAATCGACCTTCGCCGAGACCTGAAACGCGATGCGCGCCGGGATGTTGGCCTTGATGAGGCCCGTGATGACGTCGACCGACGGGCGTTGCGTCGCGATGATCATGTGAATTCCGGACGCTCGCGCTTTCTGTGCCAGCCGCGCGATCAGCTCCTCGACCTTCTTGCCGACGATCATCATGAGGTCGGCGAGCTCGTCGATGATCACGACGATGAACGGCAGCGGGTGCAGCACCGGCCGCTCCGGCTCCTCCGCGTCGTCGTCGAGCAGCGGTGGCGGCTGCCAGAACGGATCGGGCAGCGGCTCGCCGTGTGCGTGCGCATCCTTGACCCTGCGGTTGTAGCCGCCGATGTTGCGCACGCCGAGCGTGGCCATCAGGCGGTAACGGCGCTCCATCTCGGCCACGCACCAGCGCAACGCATTGGCCGCTTCTTTCATGTCGGTGACGACCGGCGCGAACAGGTGCGGAATGCCCTCGTAAACCGACAGCTCGAGCATCTTCGGATCGATCATGATGAGCCGCACGTGCTCGTTCGTGGACTTGTAGAGCAGGCTCAGCACCATGGCATTGAGCGCCACCGACTTGCCGGAGCCGGTCGTGCCGGCGATCAGCAGATGCGGCATGCGCGACAGGTCGGCGACCACCGGGTGGCCGCCGATATCCTTGCCGAGCGCCAGAGCGAGCGGCGAAGCCAGCTCGTCGTAGACTTTCGATCGCAGCGTGTCGCCGAGCGTCACCAGCTCGCGCGTTTCGTTGGGGATCTCGAGCCCGACCACCGACTTGCCGGGAATGACGTCCACGACCCGCACGCTGATCGCCGACAGTGACCGCGCGATATCACGCGACAGGTTGGAGATCTGGCTGACCTTGACGCCGGGCGCGGGCTTGAGCTCGAAGCGCGTCACTACCGGACCGGGATGCACCGCGACCACCTCGACCTCTACGCCGAAGTCCCGCAGTTTCAGCTCGACGAGTCGGGACATGGCCTCCAGCGCTTCATCCGAGTACGCCGGCGCCTGCGCGGGCGCGTCGTCGAGCAGGGACAGCGGCGGCAGCTCGTTGGCGGCCGGCGGCTCGAACAACGGCACCTGGCGTTCCTTTTCGACCCGCTCGCTGATCTCGAGCGACGAGATTACCGGCTCGATGCGCGGCGGCTCGCGCCGCGCCGCGACCTTCTTCTTCTCGCGCACGCTTTCCTGACGAAGCTGCTTGACGCGGCGGCCGGCGACCCAGAGCTCGGCGGCGCCGACCGACGAGCGCACCGCCCCGAGCAGCCGTAGCGTCGTGCGCCCGATGACGTCGATGATCGCGAACCAGGAGATGCCGAGAAACAGCGACACGCCGGCCAGCCAGAGCGCGAGCAGGAGCACGGTCGCTCCGAGGAAGCTCAGCACGCGAGCGAGCCCGTTGCCAACGAGATCGCCGAGTATGCCGCCGGCGGTGTTGGGCAGGGCCGCCGGACTGAAGTGCAGCGTGGCCAGCCCGGCGCTCGTGGCAAGCGTCAGCACAAAGCCCGCGGTGCGGAACGCGAGCATGCCTCGCGTCATGGGCTCGCCGTCCTCGCGACGCCGGTAGATCAGCCAGCCGGCATAAACTAGCATGAGGGGAAACAGGTACGACGGCCGGCCGAACAGGAGGAAGAACAGATCCGCGGTCCAGGCGCCGGCCGGCCCGATGGCGTTCTGCGTGCGCTCGGTGTCGCCAACGAAGCTGAATCCCGGATCGGTCGGGTCGTAGCTCGCCAGCGCCACGAGCAGGATCAGCGCCAGCGCGCCGAAGACCCAGAGCGCTCCTTCACGCAGGGCGCGCGCGATCGAATGCCCTGCGATGCCGGCCTGCGGGTGGCTCCGGGTTGCGCGCGCCATGCTACTTGAACAGCGCTGGATGCACGATCTTGCCGTCGGACACGTTGATGCCCTTGACCAGCCGCTCGTCGTCGCGCCAGCCGCCGCGGGCAAGCCGCGCGGCATAAGGCGCGATCGCCGCGGACAGCGCCTGCGAGGCGGTGCGCGGCACGGCGCCCGGCATGTTCGTCACCGTGAAATGGATGACGTCTTCCCAGCGGTACGTGGGATCGTCATAGGTCGTCGGACGCGTGGTCTCCACGCAGCCGCCCTGATCGACGGAGATATCGACGATCACGCTGCCGGGCTGCATCGCCCGCACCATCTCGGCGGTGACGACGTGCGGCGCGCGCTCGCCGGTGATGAGCACGGCGCCGACCGCGATGTCGGCGGTGCGCACGGCTTCCCCGACGTCTTCCGTGTGCGGATAGATGCCGGTCACGTTCGCGCCGAGCTGACGCGCGGCGAACAGCTTCTCGCGATCGACGTCGAACACGGTCACCTCCGCGCCGAGCCCGGCGGCCACGATCGCCGCGTTGCTGCCGGCGACGCCGCCGCCGAGGATGACGACCTTGCCGCGCTTCGCCGCGGGAATGCCGCCGAGCAGAATGCCCTTGCCGCCCTGCGGCTGATGCAGCAGGTGCGTGCCGACCTGGATCGACAGGCGGCCGGCGATGTCGCTCATCGGTGCTAGCAGCGGCAGGCGACCGTGCTCGTCCTCGACGGTCTCGAACGCAACGGCCGTCAGGCCGATGGCGCAGAGCCGTTCGGTCAGCTCCGGCAGTGCCGCGAGGTGCAGGTAGCAGAACAGCAGGTGCTCGCGCCGCAGATGCTCGAGATCCGCGGCAATGGGCTCCTTGACCTTGACGATCATTTCCGCCCGCTCGTACACCTCCGCCGCGCTACCGAGCATGGTGACGCCGACTTTCTCGAATTGCCCGTCGGCATAGCCGCTCTTGACGCCGGCCGACCGCTCGACGAACACCGAATGCCCCTGCCGCACGAGCTCGGCGCAGGCGGCCGGAATGAGCCCGACGCGCCCCTCGAGCGGCTTCAGCTCACGTGGAACACCGACACGCATGACGACTCATCCCTCAGGAGTTGAATTTTGCCCGGTCAACCGCCATTCATGGGCCGGGCCGAAAAAGCCGTCCATCGCTTTTTCGGCTGTTACCATTGTCGCCGTTGCGCCGGAGATAGGTGAATTATACATGGGGCCAAGACACAGCCGCCTGATCATTCTCGGTTCAGGACCGGCCGGTTATGCGGCTGCCGTTTACGCGGCACGCGCAAATCGCAGCCCGGTGCTGATCACCGGCATCGAGCAGGGCGGCCAGCTCATGACCACGACCGACGTCGACAACTGGCCGGGCGACGTCGAGGGCCTGCAGGGCCCTGCACTCATGGATCGCATGCGGCGCCACGTCGAGCGCTTCGGCACCGGGATCATCGTCGACCACATCGTCGAGGCCGATCTCGGCCATCGTCCGTTCCGGCTGCGGGGCGACAACGGCGAATACACCTGCGAGGCGCTCATCATCGCCACGGGCGCGAGCGCGAAATATCTCGGTCTCGAATCCGAGGAACGTTTCAGGGGAAAGGGCGTGTCGGCCTGCGCGACCTGCGACGGCTTTTTCTTTCGCGGCGAGCCGGTCGCGGTCGTCGGCGGCGGCAACACCGCCGTCGAGGAAGCGCTTTATCTCTCCAATATCGCCTCGCACGTGACGCTCATTCACCGGCGCGACAAGCTGCGCGCCGAGGCCATCCTGCAGGACCGGCTGTTCGCCGAGCGGGATCGCGGCCGGATCTCGCTGCTCTGGGATCACGTCGTCGACGAGGTGCTCGGCGACCAGACCGGGGTGAAAGGCCTGCGCCTGCTCAGCACGCAGCCCGGCGGGCAGAAACGGGAGCTGGACGTGACCGGTCTGTTCGTCGCCATCGGGCACGTGCCGAACACGTCATTGTTCGAGGGACAGCTCGACATGGCGGGTGGCTACATCATCGTGCGCTCGGGCCTTCACGGCGACGCCACGGCGACCAGCGTGCCCGGCGTGTTCGCCGCCGGCGACGTTGCCGATCACGTGTACCGTCAGGCCGTCACGTCGGCAGGCTCGGGCTGCATGGCGGCGCTGGACGCGGACAAGTATCTCGAGTCGGTGGCTACGAACACGCTGGAAGAATCAGCGGCGTAGTGTCGGTTTCGACCGGCGATATACTGTCGGGGTGCGCCTCGAAACCGCCATCTGCGAGTCCATCGGAGCACTGCCGCAGGACGAATGGAACGCGCTGCGGGGCGCCGATCATCCGTTCCTCCGGCACGAGTTTCTCGCCGCGCTCGAGCGCCATGACTGCGTCGGCGGCTCGACCGGCTGGAACCCGCGCCACGCAATCGTGACCGACGGCGGCGTGCTCGTCGCCGCCATGCCGCTGTATCTCAAAACCCATTCGTGGGGCGAGTTCGTTTTCGACTGGGGCTGGGCGCAGGCTTACGCGCGTGCCGGATTCGACTATTACCCGAAGCTCGTGAGCACGGTGCCGTTCACGCCGGCGGGCACGGCGCGTTTTCTGGCGCGAAGCGGCTATGAGCGCGACATCGTCGCGCCGCGGCTCCTCGGGGCCGCACTGGAAGACGCAAGGGCGCTCGGCGCCTCGTCCCTGCATCTGCTGTTCGTGGACACGCCGGATCGCGACCTGCTGCGGGACGCGGGTTTCCTCATGCGCAAGGACTGCCAGTTCCACTGGCACAATCGCGGCTATGGCGATTTCGAGGATTTCCTTGCCGGTTTCTCCTCGGCCAAACGCAAGAAGGTGCGGCGCGAACGGCGCCGGGTCGCCGAGGCCGGAATCGATTTCGAAGCCCTCGACGGCGGCGCGATCGGCCTTGCGCTCTGGCAGGACATCTATCGCTTCTGCGCGAGCACTTTCACCCGGCGAGGCCACCTGCCCTATCTGACGCCCGGATTTTTCGCGGAGGTTGGCCGCACGCTCGCCGATCGGATCGTGGTGATCCTCGCGCGACTGCATCGCCGGCCCGTGGCGGCAGCGATCTGCTTCCGCAGCGCCGATACGCTCTACGGCCGCTATTGGGGCAGCGCGTCCGATCAGCACAGCCTGCACTTCGAGACCTGCTACTACCAGGGCATCGAGCTCTGCATCCGCGAGCGGCTCGCGCGCTTCGAGCCGGGCACGCAGGGCGAGCACAAGATCAGCCGGGGGTTCACGCCGGTCGAGACCTGGTCGGCCCACTGGCTCGCGCATCCCGATTTCGCTGATGCCCTGCGCAGTTTCGTCGGCCGCGAACGCCGCCGCGTCGATGCATACATCGCCGCGGTGCACGAGCATTCGCCGTATCGAAGCACCGGTGACGAATCGCGCGCGGCGCGACGGACATGAGCCTGGACACGATCCACTGGCTCAGCGCCGGGACGGCGCCGGACAGCTTTCCGGATGCGAATGCCGCGTTGCGTGAGCCCGACGGGCTGCTGGCCGCCGGCGGCGACCTCACACCCGAGCGCCTGCTCGCGGCTTATCGCAAGGGCATCTTTCCGTGGTACGAGGAGGGCCAGCCGATTCTGTGGTGGTCGCCCGACCCGCGCACCGTGCTTTACGTTGACGACATGCATGTCTCGCGCAGCCTGCGGCGCACTTTGCGACGCCGCACTTTCGAAATGACGATCGACCGGGCATTCGCCGGGGTGATGTCGGGTTGCGCAAGGCGAGAATCGCCTACCGGCACCTGGATCACACGGGACATGCGCGCAGCGTTCCAGATCCTGTTCGAGCTGGGTCACGCTCACTCCGTTGAATGCTGGCGCGACGGCACGCTCGCCGGGGGCGTATACGGACTCGCACTCGGCCGCGTATTCTTCGGCGAGTCGATGTTCAGCCGGCGCAGCGATGCATCGAAGGTAGCGCTGCACACGCTTGCCGAATATCTGCGCGAACGCGGCTTCGCGTTCATCGATTGCCAGGTGGCCTCGCCGCACCTCGCCAGCTTGGGCGCCGTGCGCATTCCGCGCCGCAGATTCCTGGCCGAGCTCGCCGCGCACGTCGCCGAAGAATTGCGACCGGGGCGTTGGGAGTATCCTTGCCAATAAACCGGCGATCCTTCAGAATTCGCGCCTCAATGCCGAAGGAAGACGCCATTCAGATGGAGGGGCAGGTCATCGAGACGCTGCCCAACACTACGTTCCGGGTCGAGCTCGAGAACGGTCACGTCGTCACCGCGCACATCTCCGGCAAGATGCGCAAGCACTACATTCGCATCCTGACCGGAGACAAGGTGACCGTCGAGCTGACGCCTTACGATCTCACGAAGGGTCGCATCGTCTACCGGGGGCGTTGAACGCCCGGCTTACGGCGCGGGGCTGGCGAACGGGTGGCGCCGCACGATCGTCTGCTCGCGATCGGCGCCGGTCGAGATGACGTCGAACGGCGTCGCCACGATCTGCTCGATGCGTTCCAGGTAACGCCGCGCGTTCGCCGGCAATTCCTCGTACGACGTGATGCCGATCGTCGACTCCTGCCAGCCCGGCAGGTCCTCGTAGACCGGCTCGATGTCCGCGTAATCGTCGACGAACATCGGCGGCACGTCGAAATCGCGGCCGCCGATGCGGTAACCGACCCCGATGCGGATCTGCTCGAGATCGTCGAGCACGTCGAGTTTCGTGACGCAGAGCCCCGACACGCTGTTGACGACGATCGAACGCCTGAGCGCGACGGCGTCGAACCAGCCGCAGCGCCGCGCCCGTCCGGTCGTGGCGCCGAACTCGGCGCCGACCCGGGCGATGTGCTCGCCGAGGTCGCCGGAAAGCTCGGTCGGGAACGGACCGCCGCCGACGCGCGTGGTATACGCCTTGACGACGCCGAGCACGAAGTCGAGGTGCAGCGGACCCAGGCCGGCGCCTGTCGCGGCACCCCCCGCGGTGGTGTTCGAGGAAGTCACGAACGGATAGGTACCGTGATCGACGTCGAGCAGCGCACCCTGCGCGCCTTCGAAGAGCACGTTCTGCCCGCCCGTGCGCAACTCGCTCAAAATGGTCGTGACATCCGCGACCAGCGGATGCAGGCGCTCGGCGGTGGACAGCGAATCCTCGAGGACCTTCTGGAACGACACGGTGCCGGCCTTGAAGTAATGCCGCAGCACGAAGTTGTGGTAGTCGAGCACTTCGCCGAGCTTGGCTGCGAAGCGCTCGCGGTGGAACAGGTCGGATACGCGCAATGCGCGGCGCGCCACCTTGTCTTCGTAGGCGGGACCGATGCCGCGTCCGGTCGTGCCGATCGCCGCAGCGCCGCGCGCATGTTCGCGCGCCTTGTCGAGCTCGACGTGCGAGGCCAGGATCAGCGGGCAGGCCGCGCTGACGCGCAGGCGTTCCGTTACGGGGACGTCCCGCGTTTCCAGCCGGTCCATTTCCTCGAACAGCGCGGGTACCGAAAGCACGACGCCGTTACCGATCAGGCATTGCACGTCGGCGCGCAGGATGCCCGAGGGAATGAGATGCAGGACGGTCTTCTCGCCGCCGATCACCAGCGTATGCCCGGCATTGTGCCCGCCCTGAAAGCGCACGACCGCGGCGGCGCGGTCGGTCAGCAGGTCGACGATCTTGCCTTTGCCCTCATCGCCCCATTGCGTACCGATTACGACGACGTTCACTTCACGCTCCGTCCGTCCGCAGGGCCGAATTCATTCGGCCGCAGTCGGCCGGCTGAAGCCGGCCCTACAAAACGGCGATCAACGGGGTCGTGATTCACGAGCGCGCGAAATACACGATGAGCAGCCCTACGATCATGCTGCTCAGGCCGACCAGCCGCAAGCGGCGCGTTTCGAGCTGCGCGACCATGCCGAGCGCGCGGCGCCAGGCGTCGGGGCTCAAAAACGGCATGATGCCCTCTATGACCAGCACCAGGCCGATCGCGGTGAGCAGATCCGTCCAGTTCATCGGGGTCTGCGGTTGCTGAGACGGCGGGGCTGGGCCTGTGAGCGGGCGAAAAGAGCGATGCGCGCGCCGGTCATTCTCCGGCCTTGTCGCTCAGGAAACGGAAAAACTCCCCGTCGGGATCGAGCACGAGCACGTCGTCGGCCGTACCGAGCGAATTGTCGTACGCCTCCATGCTGCGGTAGAACGCGTAGAATCCGGGATTCCGTTCGTAAGCCTGTGCATAGATATCCGCGGACGCCGCATCGCCCTCGCCGCGCATGATCTCCGCATCGCGATAGGCCTCGGCCAGAATCACGGTGCGCTGGCGATCGGCATCTGCGCGGATGCGCGCGGCCGCCTCTTCACCCTCGGCGCGGAGTTGCGCGGCTACCCGCCTGCGCTCCTCGCGCATTCGATTGAAGACCGACTCGCTGACCTCTTCGGGCAGATCGAGCCGCTTCACGCGCACGTCGACGACCTGGATGCCGAGGCTCTGGGCCATGTCGCCGCCACGCTCGAGCATGCTGTCCATGATCTCCGAGCGCTCCGCCGAAACGACTTCCTGCACAGTGCGCCGGGCGAACTCGTTGCGGATGCCGTCTTTGATGATCTCGAGCAGACGATCCGACGCGATCATCTCGTCGCCGCCCGTCGCGCGATAGTACTGGGCGACGTCCTCGATGCGCCATTTGATGAAGAAATCGACGATCAGGTTCTTCTTCTCGTTGGTCAGGAATTCCTCGGTCGGGTTGTTGCGCGTCAGGATCCGGCTGTCGAACTTGCGCACGTTGTTGACGATCGGCAGCTTGAAATGCAGGCCGGGCTCGTAGTCCGACTTGACGATCTCGCCGAAGCGGAATTTGACGGCCAGCTCACGCTCGTCGACCATGAAGACCGACATCCAGACCAGGATCACCACGGCCGTGAGCAGAATGATCACGAAGCGGCCCGTGCCGGAACCCATCTCAACATTCCCCGCGGCCGCGACGGCGGCCAGATTCGTGGGATGGGTTCTTCATTCGCGGCTCCCGCGGCTGCGAGGATCGTCGCGCGATTCGGATGGCACTTCGAAATCCTGTGATGCGCGCGGCACTGCGCCGTTGCGGCCGCTGTCGCGGGCACCTGTCGCGCCTTGTCGCTCGAGCAGCTTGTCGATGGGGAGGTAGATCAGGTTCCCCGAGCCTTCGGCGTCCAGATAGACTTTTTTCGACCGGCCGAGCACTTTCTCCAGCGTCTCCAGATAAAGGCGTTCGCGGGTCACTTCAGGCGCCTGTTCGTACTCGCCGAGCAGCTGCAGGAAGCGGTTCGCCTCGCCCTCCGCTTCGGCGATCACGCGCGAACGATAGGCTTGCGCGCTCTCCAGCTGGCTGGCCGCACCGCCGCGCGCCTCCGGAACGACCTTGTTGGCATAGGTTTGCGCTTCCAGCTCGCTCCGCACTTTGTCCTCGCGCGCCTTGATGGCGTCGCGCACGGCATCCTGAACCTGCGCGGGAAAGTTGGCGTCCAGCAGGTTGACGACGAGGATTTCGATGCCGGTTTCATAGCTGTCGAGCGTGCTCTGGATCAGCTCCTGGGTGCGCCGGCCGATGCTCTCCCGACCCTCGCCGATGATGAAGTCCATATCGTTCTGGCCGACGATCTCGCGGATCGCGCTCTGGCTGACATCCTGCAGCGTCATCTCGGGATCGCGCACGTTGAAGACGAAGGCCTCGGCGTCGGCATTCCGATACTGCACGACCATGTCGAGCGCGACGATGTTCTCGTCCGCGGTCAGCATGCGAGTCTGATACTGATAGTCCTGGGTTTGCGACACATTGACCTTCTCGACGGTCTCGATCGGTATCGGCAGGTGCCAGCGAAGCCCCGGCTGCGTGGTTTCCTGATACGCGCCGAAGCGCAGCACGACACCGCGCTCGGCTTCGTCGATCTTGTACACGCCGGTGAGGCCCCAGGCGATCAGACCGAGCGCGAGCACCAGCGCGATCAGCGGCGCGCCGATGCCCGGGCCGGACGCGCCGGCGCCACCGCCGCGCCCGCCGCCGAACAGCCCACCGAACAGGCCTCCGAGCTTGCGCTGCAGATCCTTTACGATCTTGTCGAGATCGGGTGGGCCCTGCTCCCCGCGGCGCTTGCCCCACGGGTCCTTGCCGTTTTCAGGGGCCATCAATGATTCCCGCCGCGCCGCAGCGAGGCGTGGCCGTCGAGCCCGGCCGACCGGCACACCTGCCTGAACAGGCTGTCGGACATTTCCAGATCGAGCTCCCAGCCGCCGTCGTCACGGGCTGTCTCGTGGCGCACGGCGCCGCGCGCATACAATTCCGAACGGACGCGCCCCGCCGCCGCGTCGAGGCTCAGCACGCCGCGCACCGTGTCACCGTGCAAGCGCTCCGCTGCCACCCGCCGCAGCTCATCGAGCCCCTCGCCGGTCAGCGCCGATACGCGCACGCGATCCGCAGCACGTCTTTCCACGCCCGCTTCCAGCTCCAGACAGTCGATCTTGTTGAAGACCCTGATTTGCGGCACGCGGTCCGCGCCGATTTCGGCGAGCACTTTTTCCACTTCCGCGACGCGCTCCTCGCGGTTCGGGTCGCTCGCGTCGATGACGTGCAGGATGAGATCCGCTTCGCGGGTCTCCTCGAGCGTCGCGCGGAACGCGGCCACCAGCTCGTGCGGCAGGTCCTTGATGAAGCCGACGGTATCGACCAGGACGGCATGCCGGCCGTTCGGCAGCGACAGGCGGCGCAGCGTGGGGTCGAGCGTCGCGAACAACTGATCCGCCGCGTGCACGCCGGCACCTGTGAGCCGGTTGAACAGCGTCGATTTCCCGGCATTCGTATAGCCGACCAGCGAGACCACGGGCACGTTCGCTTTCTGCCGGTTCAGGCGGCGCCGCCCGCGTTGCGCCCTCAGCTTCTCGAGACGCGTCTCCAGGTGGCGGATGCGCCGTCCGATCAGTCGCCGGTCCGTCTCGAGCTGCGTTTCGCCGGGCCCGCGCAGGCCGATGCCGCCCTTCTGCCGCTCGAGGTGGGTCCAGCCGCGCACCAGGCGCGTCGAAAGATGCTCCAGTTGCGCGAGCTCGACCTGCAGCTTACCTTCGAAGCTGCGCGCGCGCTGCGCGAAAATATCGAGAATGAGGCCGCTGCGATCGAGGACGCGGCAGGAGAGCGCGCGCTCGAGGTTGCGTTCCTGGCTCGGTGACAGATCATGATTGACCAGCACGACGTCCACGTCCTGCGCGCTGACCTGCGCGCGGATTTCCTCCGCCTTGCCCGAGCCGACGAACAGCCGGGCGTCGGGCGCGCGCCGCGTGCCCGTGATCGTCACCACAGGCTTGACGCCGGCGGAACGGGCGAGGTCCTCGAACTCGAGCCGGTCTTCCTCCTGTACGACCCGACCGACCCCAAGGTGCACCAGCACGGCCTGTTCGCCGCTGGCGGGTCTCTCAAGCAAGCAATCGCTCCGCCGTCCGGTAGGCAACCCGCATCCGTCAGGTGTCCTCGTCGTCGTCCGCGTCGTCGCTCGGCACGCGGATGCTGCGCGAGGGCACCACGGTGGAAATGGCGTGTTTATAGACCATCTGGCTGACACTGTTGCGCAGGAGCACGACGAACTGGTCGAAGGAATCGATCTGTCCCTGCAGCTTGATCCCGTTCACCAGGTAGATCGATACCGGCACCTTTTCCTTGCGCAATGTGTTCAGGAATGGATCCTGCAATGACTGCCCTCTGGCCATCAATTGTCTCCTTATTATCGTCTGTCTCTTTTCTTGTGGCGATTGTTCGCGACAAACCGTTTCAGCGTTTCCGTGCATTAAACCGATTCTAACAGGATGTTGAAAAAGCCATCCACGGCTTTTTCAACCCTGCTGCCCCGAAAGTGGGGTTTCGGGTCGCGAGCATCATCGTGGGGCGTCGTTGTCGAGCTCCCGTCGCACACGCCTCAATATATGGGTATTTACGGCCGGTTCAAGGGCGTCGTGACGCACTCCGCCGGGCTCGCCCCTGAGCCACGTCATTTGACGTTTCGCAAGCCGTTGCGTCGCCGCGATTCCACGCCGGATCGCTTCCTCCCGAGCACATCGTCCGTCATGCAGATCCCAGAGTTGCCGGTAGCCTACTGCCCGCATCGAAGGCAGGTCGCGATGCAGGTCCGGGCGCGCGTGCAATCCGGCGACCTCCTCGATGAATCCCCGGTCGATCATCTCCAGGAATCGTCGTGCGATGCGCTCGCGCAGCAGCTCGCGCGACACCGGCGCAAGGACGATCTTGATGAACCGGACGCTATCGCCAGCCCCCGTCGAGCGTCGCCCGATATCGCTGATGGGCCGGCCCGTGACCAGGAAGACTTCCAGGGCTCGCTGGATTCGTTGCGCGTCGTGTGGATGGATGCGTGCCGCCGCCGGCGGATCGGCGCGCGCCAGCTCCGCATGCAGCGCGGGCCAGCCGACCCGTGCCGCCCGCGATTCGAGCTCCGCCCGCAACCCCGGGTCCGCCGGCGGCAGCTCCGCCAGACCTGCCTCGAGGACGCGGAAATAAAGCATCGTGCCGCCGACCAGCAGGGGAATGCGGCCGGCGGCGTGAATCTCCCGCATGGCCGCCAGCGCATCGCGCCGGAATCGTCCCGCCGAATAGGCTTCCGCCGGATCGAGAATATCGATGAGCCGGTGCGGCGCGCGCGCGAGCACTTCTGGCGGCGGCTTCGCCGTGCCGATATCCATGCCGCGGTAGACCTGCCCGGAGTCGACGCTGATGATATCCACCGGCAGCCGTTCGACGAGATGGACGGCGAGCGCCGTCTTGCCGGACGCGGTCGGGCCTTTCAGCAGGATCGCCGGATTCAACGACCGCGCAGAAACAGCTTGTCGAGCGTGGCCATATCGAGCCGCGTCCAGGTGGGCCGGCCGTGATTGCATTGGTCGGCGCGCCCGGTGCGCTCCATGTCCCGCAGCAAGGCGTCCATCTCCGCCAGCGTCAGGTTGCGGTGTGCCCGCACGGCGCCGTGGCAGGCCATCGTCGCGAGCAACGAGTTGCCGAGCTCCTCGACGCGCCGGCTCGCGCCCTGGAGCGCGAGATCGGCCAGCAGATCGCGGACCAGCCCGGCCACGTCCGTGCCGCCGAGCAACGCGGGCATCTCGCGGACGACCAGGCTTCGCGGCCCGGCGCGGTGCAGATGCAGGCCGAGCCGCTCGAGACCGGGGCCGTGCTGCTCCGCAGCCTGCAGTTCCGGGCCCGAAACCTCCAGCGTCACGGGCACGAGCAGCGGCTGCGACGCGACCCGCCCGTGCTCGAGCGCCGACTTGAGCTTCTCGTAAACGATGCGCTCGTGCGCGGCGTGCATGTCGACGATGATCAGTCCGTCCCGGTTCTGAGCCAGTATGTAGACGCCGTGCAACTGCGCAATCGCGTGGCCGAGCGGCGCATCGTCGTCGCCGCCGGCCGTGGCGCTTGCCGGCGGCGCCTCGTGCAGCGCCGCGTAGGCCGTAACCTGATCTCGCGCGCGCAGCGGCATGGCGTGCTGATGCGCCGTCGATGCCGCGCGCACCCCGTGGCCGTTCGAGTCCGCCGTCAAAATGGGCGCGATCGCTCCGGGGCGCGACGGTTTCGTGTGCTCCAGCGCGTGCTCCACGCTGCGAAAGATGAAATCGTGCACCAGGCGGCTGTCGCGGAAGCGCACTTCGTGTTTCGCCGGATGCGCATTGACGTCGACGCGGGCCGGGTCGACGTTCAGGTAGAGCACATACGCCGGATGGCGGCCGTGAAACAGCACGTCGGCGTAACCCAGTCGCGCTGCGTGGCTCGCGACCTTGTCGCGCACCATGCGGCCGTTCACGTAGAAAAACTGCAGGTCCGGCTGACTGCGCGAGAAGCGCGGCTCGGCCAGCCAGCCGTGCAGCTCGAGACCCGCCGCCTCGTGCTCCACGTACAACGCATGCGCCGTGAAGTCGCCGCCGAGCACGTCCGACACCCTGCGCTCCCGACCCGCCCGGTCATTGCCTGCCGCGAGCGAAAGCATGCGCCGCCGATTGTGGCGGAGATGAAACGCGACATCGAACCGGCTGAGCGCGAGCCGCCGCACGACGTTTTCGACATGCCCGTATTCGGTCTTCTCGGTGCGCAGGAATTTGCGCCGCGCCGGCGTGTTGTAGAAGAGGTCGCGGATTTCCACGGTGGTGCCCGGTGAATGGGCAATCGGCGCCGGCGCCGTTGCGACGCCGCGCTCGCACTCGACCATCCAGCCCGAATCCTCATGCCGATTACGTGATGAGATCTTCAGGCGCGATACTGACGCCATGCTCGGCAATGCCTCGCCGCGGAAACCGAGCGAACGCACGCGTTCGAGATCCTCGAGGCTCGCGATTTTGCTCGTCGCGTGCCGGGCGAGCGCGAGCGCCAGCTCGTCGCGCTCGATGCCGCTGCCGTCGTCACGAACGCGGCACAGGCCGATGCCGCCGCGCTCGATCTCGATGTCCACGCGTGTCGCCGCCGCGTCGAGACTGTTCTCGAGCAACTCCTTGACGACCGATGCGGGACGTTCGACGACCTCGCCGGCGGCGATCTGGTTGACGAGCTCGAGCGGGAGCGGCTGAATCGGCACGCCGCTATCTGACAACAGGCCGTGGTGCCAGCGCAAGGCGAAGGAAGGCGGGATGACGGGGTGGCCCGACCTTTCGCTGGCGCTGAGCGGCTTTCGCCGCAGATTTTTTACTGGTTCCCGGCTTTCGCCGGGATGACGAGAGGCGGGATGACGAGGAGTCAGAGGCCCGTTGACGGGATCCGGATCGTCTGGCCGACGGCGATGCGGTCGGTCGTCAGATGGTTCGTCTCACGAAGGCTTCGCAGCGTCACGCGATAGCGGCTGGCGATATCCGACAGCGTGTCACCGCGAGCGATGACGTGCACGCGCCGTTCGGAGCGCGGGAGCGGCCCTTCGAGCGCCAGCCGGGTGCCGGGCGGGGGCCTGAGCTCGAAATAGCCGCACACGCCGTCCAGGATCGCCGCGGCGAGATTGCGCTGCTGTGCGACATCGCGAAGCTTCTGCTCCTCCTCCGGATTGGAGATGAATGCGGTCTCGACGAGGATCGAAGGGATGTCCGGGGACTTCAGCACCATGAAACCGGCGTGCTGAACCTTCGACCTGTGCACGCGGCCCACGTAGGAGAGCGCTTCGATCACCTTCTCGGCGACGGCCATGCTGGCGCTCACCGCGGCGGTCTGGGACAGGTCGAGCAATACCGAGGCGAGCACGTCATCCTTGTCGGACAGCGACACGCCGCCGACGAGATCAGAAGCGTTCTCGCGGGCGGCGAGCCAGCGCGCCGCTTCGTCGCTCGCGCCGCTTTCGGACAGGACGTAGACGGACGAGCCGCGCGGTCCCCTGCTGCGCACCGCGTCGGCGTGCACCGACACGAACAGGTCGGCGCGCGCGGCGCGCGCTTTTTCGATGCGTTCGCGAAGGCTCAAGTAATAGTCGCCCTCGCGCGTCAGATACGCGGTGAAGCCCGGCTGCGCATCGATCTGTCGCGCGAGCTCGCGCGCGATGTCGAGGACGACGTCCTTTTCCCGCGTGCCGCGTTGGCCTATGGCGCCCGGATCCTCACCGCCATGGCCGGCGTCGACCGCCACGACGATATCGCGCCCCCGCGCGGGCGTGGCCGTCGGCTGCATCGGCGCGGCATTGGTCGCTGTTTCCACATCGATCACCAGACGATGGCCGTATTGAGCGTTCGGCGTCAGCAGGAAGCTTTTCGGCCGTGCCTTGCGTTCGAGATCGAGCACCACGCGCAGATCGCCATTGGGGCGTGGCGCGCTGCGGATGCGCCGCACGACGCCGTCTCCGACCGGCAGGCGCGAGACATCGAGCGTGGCGCCACGGACGTCGATGACGACGCGCTCGGGATCGCTCAACGTGAACAGGCGGTGTGGCGCGGGACGGTCGGTGTCCAGCACAACGCGCGTGCGCTCGGGCGCGGCCCACAGGCGCACGTCGTCCACGTGCACCTCGGCGTGGGCCACCGCGCTGAGGGAGCTGAGTACGAGCAGGCTGGCGATGTATCGAGGCATGGGTCCCCCGGACAGAAGCCTATGCTAATCGCAATCTCTGAAGGTTTGCAATATTCAGTTCTAAATTAAAAGGATACATACGATAGCTACAAATAACCTGATATTTATACAGGCAGTCCGGCGGAAAGGCGCGTGCCGAGCGACGTGCGCGGCTGCCAAGTCGTGCGGCGCAAGCGGCCTTCGACCTCCATGTCGATAATCAGGTCGGCGTGAGCCTCCAGCCGCGGCACCCTTTCCGGCCATTCCACGAGGCAGATCGCGCGGCCGTCGAGCAGCTCGGCGAAGCCGAGATTTTCCAGCTCGGCCGGATCGTTCAGGCGATAGAGATCGACGTGCTGCACCGTCGTCCCGTCGAGCGGATAGGCTTCGACGAGTGTATAGCTCGGGCTGCGGATGGTCCCGCTGATGCCGAGCGCTTCGAGCAGCGCGCGGATGAGCGTGGTCTTGCCGGCGCCGAGCGGGCCGCGAAATAGCAGCAGGCAACCCGGAAAGTTCTCCGTGCGGAGCGCACCGGCAAGCGCCGCGCCGAGAGCGCGGGTGCCGGCGAGGTCAACGACGCCCATCGAGGCAGGAGCCTGATAGCGAACCGTTCACCGGTCGGGCGACGGGTTGACCCGGCGGCGCACGTGAGCGAACAGGTCACCGGCGACGGTGCCGCGCTCACCCGCCCGCGCCGCGTCGTCACCGGCCAGGGCGTGCACGAGTACACCCGCGCGCGCCGCGTCGATGAGCGGCCGGCCGCAGGCGCCCAGCCCGGCGATCACGCCGGTCAGGACGTCGCCCATGCCCGGCGCCGCCATGCCGGGATTGCCGCGGTCGCAGACCGCGACGCCTTGGTTTTCGGCGATCAGCGTGAAGGCGCCTTTCAATACCGCGACGCCTCCATAGCGTTGCGCCAGATCGCGAACAGACTGCAGCCGGTCCGACTGCACATTCGCGCCTGAAGAGCCGAGCAGGCGTCCCGCCTCGCCGGGATGCGGCGTCAACACCCAGTTCCTGCGTTCGACCGGCGCCTCGGCGAGCAGATTGAGCGCATCCGCATCGGCGACGAGCGGCAGTCCGCTGACGAGCGCCGCCTGCCACAGCGAGCGCCCCCACGCTGCCTTGCCGAGGCCCGGACCGATCGCGACTATGTCGGCCCGTTCGAACAGCTCGTCGAGCTGCGCAGCTTCCTCGATGTCGCGCGCCATCAGCTCCGGCCGCACCGTCGTCACGTTGCGGGCATTGCCCGGCGCCGTCGCCACGGTGACGAGGCCGGCGCCGGCACGTAACGCTCCTTCGGCGGTCAGGCGGATCGCGCCGCCCATGCCCGGTCCGCCGCCGATCACGAGCGCATGACCTTGCTCGCCCTTGTGTGTGCCGCGGCGCCGCGGCCGCAACGTCTCACTCAACCAGCTCTGCGTAAGTCTTTCCAGCGGGCAGGACAAACGCGGGTAAAGGCCGGCCGGCACGCCGAGATCGTCGAACAGCAACGTGCCCGTGCAATCCGGCCCTGCGCCGAGAAAGCAGCCGAGCTTGAGCCCGACGAAGCTCATGGTCGCGTCGGCGCGCAGTGCGGCACCGAGCTCCACGCCGGTATCGGCATGCATCCCGGTGGGCAAGTCGAGCGCGAAAACCGGAAGTCCGGCGCGATTGACGCTGTCGACGACGGCGCGATAGTCGCCTTCCAGCGGGCGCTCGAGCCCGGTGCCGAGCAGGCCGTCGACGATGAGATCGCGGCCGTCCAGCAAGGCGGTGCGCCATGGCACGCTGTTGCCGCCGATCGCCGAGAAATCGGCACGAGCCGTCGCCGCATCGCCGCGCAGACGATCGGTTGCGGCAAGCGCCGCCGTGACGACGTCGAGGCCGGCTTCCAGTCCGCACCGCGCCACGACATAAGCATCACCGGCATTGTTGCCGCCCCCGCAGAGAATCAGCAGGCGATCGGCGAGCGGCCAACGCTCGCGCAGCGCATCGAATGCGGCGCGCCCGGCGCGCTTCATCAGCGTGTATCCGGGAATGCCGGCTTCCTCGATCGCAATCCGGTCGAGCTCGCGCACTTGCGCCGCGCTGTAGATCTGCGCCGGGAGCTCGTTCATGCGCGGGATTATACTGGCGACCTGGCCCGCAGGCGGAACATGCAGACACTATCCCGAACCGAACTGGATACCCTTGCCGCCGATATCAGGCGCTGGGGCGGCGAGCTCGGCTTCCAGGCCGTCGGCATCGCCGATACCGATCTCGGCGCCGATGAGGAACGTCTCGCGCGCTGGCTCGAGAGCGGCCGCCACGGCGTCATGGCATACATGCAACGTCACGGTACGAAGCGCAGCCGTCCCGTGGAGCTGGTGCCCGGCACGATGCGCGTAGTATCGGTGCGCATGGACTATGCGCCGCCGCGCGCGAAGCCTGCACAGGCCGTGCTGGATGATGGCTCGCTCGGATACGTGTCCCGGTATGCGCTCGGACGCGATTATCACAAGCTCATGCGCAAACGATTGCAACGACTCGCTGCGCGCATCGAAGAGCGCATCGGCCCGTTCGGCTATCGCGCTTTCGTCGACAGCGCGCCGGTGCTCGAGAAGGCCCTTGCGCGCAACGCCGGGCTCGGCTGGATCGGCAAGCATACGAACCTCATCGATCGGCGGAGCGGATCGTGGTTCTTTCTCGGCGAGCTGTTCACCGACCTGCCGCTGCCGGTCGACGTGCCTGCAACGGACCATTGCGGGAGCTGCCGCGCCTGCCTCGACGTCTGCCCGACCGGTGCGATCGTCGCGCCTTACGAGCTCGACGCCCGCCGCTGCATTTCCTACCTGACGATAGAGCTGAAGGGCCGGATTCCGCTCGAGTTGCGCAAGTCTGTCGGCAACCGAATTTACGGCTGCGACGACTGCCAGCTCTGCTGTCCGTGGAACAAGTTCGCGCAACCCACCGGCGAAGGCGATTTCGCGCCGCGAAACGATCTGGACGGAAGCGCCCTGACCGGACTGTTCGCCTGGAGCGAGGCGGAGTTTCTCGAGCGCACGGCGGGCAGCGCCATACGCCGCATCGGCTATGAGAGCTGGCTGCGGAACATCGCAGTGGCGCTCGGCAACGCGCCCACTTCGAGCGAAGTGACCGATGCGCTCCAGGCGCGCGCCGACGATCCTTCGACGGTCGTGCGCGAGCACGTGAGCTGGGCCCTTTCGGAACACGAACAGCCGACCGCCGGTTGCGGATGACGACAAAGAACCAGTAGCGCTCCCCCGTTTCTGGCCCTATCATCCGCAATCGTTTCGGCCAGCTTCCGTCGCGGTGATGCCCGTTCTCATCTGTTATCCGTCGTCTGAAATCCGGCCTCTGTGACCGACACGACGAGCCATCTGCTGACCGGCCGCGGCCTGTTTCTCGACGTCGAGCCCGACGTGATGGGCGAGTACCTGCCGCAGACCGACCGCTACGACCTCGGCGCCGGCGAGCTCCTCCTCGCGCCGGGACGTCGGAGTCAACATGTTTACATCGTGCTCGCCGGCAGCCTGCGTGTACATGTCGACTCGCTCGATGAGCCGGCCGTCGCGACACTCGGGCCGGGCGCCTGCATCGGCGAAGCGTCCGTTATTCAGGCCATCGATCCTTCGATCTGGGTCGTGGCCGACGAGCAGACCCATCTCATGGTACTGAGCCACGATCTGCTCTGGTCGCTCGTCGACGCCTCCCACGCGTTCGCCCGCAATCTGCTCGCCGCGCTGTCACAACGCGCGCACCCGGCACGCGAGAGCCTCTCGCCGAGCCCCGGCAAGCTTCGCCGCATCGAGGAGGATGCGGCGATCGATGCTCTCACCGAGGCGCACAACCGCCACTGGCTGGAGGACATGTTCCGGCGCCACCTGAAGCGAAGCCGCCGGAGCGGCGCTCCGACGAGCCTCGTCATGATCGATATCGATCGCTTCCAGGCCTACAACGAGCGATACGGTCACCTGGCGGGGGACAATGCGCTGCGTTTCGTTTCCGAGTCGCTGCGCCGCCATTTCCGGCCGACGGATATCATCGCCCGCTTCGGCGGCGACGAGTTCGCGGTGCTGTTGCCCGATACCGGCCTGGACGCGGCGGCGGCTGTCGCCGATCGCGTGCGTGGCGGATTCGAGCAGGATTGCGCGGGTGCGGCGCCGGAATCGCTGAAATCGCCGATCACGATTTCGATCGGCGTGGCCGAGCTGGGGCCGGGAGACGATCTGGACGCGCTGATTCAGCGTGCCTCGGACGACCGGGAAAGATCGATCTCTCACGAGCCCGCCTGACAGGCTGCGAGGCTATACCCGCACGTTGTCGATGAGCCTGGCGCGGCCGAGCCACGCGGCCGCCAGGACGACGAGCTCGGCGCCCTCGTTTTTCGGCGACTCGAGCCCTTCGGCTTCACGTACCTCGAAGTAGTCGGGCCGAAAACCTTTCGCGCGCAGCGACTCGAGCGCGCTTCGTTGCAGGGCCGCAAAGTCCCGGTTGCCGCCGCGAATGGCATCCCGTGCTTTCACCAGCTCCTGAAAAATCACCGGGGCGATGCGTCGTTCCTCATCCGTCAGGTAGCGATTGCGGGAGCTCATGGCAAGGCCGTCGCTCTCGCGTCCGGTCGGCGCGCCTATGATCGTCACGGGCATGCACAGATCGGCGACCACGCGCCGGATGATCGTGAGCTGCTGGAAATCCTTTTCGCCGAAGACCGCCACGCAGGGTCGCACGATGTTGAGGAGCTTGGTGACGACGGTCGCGACGCCGACGAAATGGCCGGGCCGTACGGCGCCGCACAGGATGCCGGACAGCTCGGGCACGTCGACCCTTGTGATGCGTTCCTGACCGAGCGGATAGATCTCTTCGGTGAGCGGAAGGAAGAGCGCTTCCACGCCCGCTTTTTCGAGCAGGGCGCGATCGTCGTCCAGCGTGCGCGGATAGCCCTCGAAATCCTCGCCCACGACGAACTGCATCGGATTCACATAGATGCTGACGACCGTGCGGTCGGTCTCGCGCCGCGCGACGTCGATGAGGCTCATGTGGCCGCCATGGAGATTGCCCATGGTCGGCACGAAGCCGATCGAATGTCCCTGCCGGCGCCAGTCATCGAGCTCGCCCCGCAGGTCCGCGATGCGTTCGACCGTCAACGGCAGCAATTCCGGCTTGTGGACCGGCCTGGTCATCCGCTCCCCTGCAGCTGGCATCGCCCCGCGCAAGGACAAACCGCGCGAGCCCGAAGAGTGCGCTATTGCGTGCCTTCGATCTTGAATTCGATTCGCTGCGTCGCGCGACGCGCGACCGGCTGGCCGTCGACGATGCGCGGTTTGAACTTCCATTTCAGGATCGCGCGTATGGCATTTCGCACGAACAGCCGGCGCGGCGCGGCATCTATCACGTTGACGTCGGCGACCGAGCCGTCGGGCTGAATCGTGAACTCGACCTCGACATAGCCCTCGATGCCCTCGAGCAAGGCCTCGCGCGGCCACTGGGGATTGATCTTGACGATCGGAATGACCTCGCCGTCGGCCGACGGATCGCCGGCGCTCCAGGATCCGATGTACGGGCCGTTGCCCCCGACTCCCAACTGGATGTTCGGCGTCTCGATGCTCAGCGGCGCCTGGCGCGGCTGATTCGGGTTCTGCACGACCAGGTCGGGCGGCGGCGGCGGCTGTTTCGGCGGCGGCGGCGGCGGCGGTTTCCTGCGTTCCCTGACCTGCAGCTCGGATTCGCGCTTGAGACGGACGAAATCCACGGTCTGCAGCACATCGGCGTCGTCCACGCTGATGCCGCGCCCGTATATTACGGCGTTCAGGCCCCAGAACAGGGCGATCGCGACCAGCGCGGCGCCGCCCAGCGCAATAGGCAGGCGCAGGTGAGACGTGGCGACGAGCGCCATCTCAGCTCCCCCCGAGCACTGCCGCGATGGACACGTCCTCGACGCCACCGAGCTTGACCTGATCCATCACCTTGGTCAGCACGCCCGTCTGTGATTCCTTGTCGGCGATAATGACGACGGTATCGTCCGGCCTCTCCGCGTGCATGACCTCGATGGCGCCGCGGATGTCGCGAAGCTCCACCTGCTGCTTGTCCATCCAGATATCGCCGTTGGGACGGATGGCGATGAGGATATTGCCGCTTTCCTGGGACTGCGCCGTTTCCGCTTCGGGCCGCGTGACCGTCACGCCGGTCTGCTTGACGAAAGAAGTGACGATGATGAAAAAGATGAGCAAATTGAGGACGAAATCCAGCATCGGCGCGAGGTCGATGCCATGTTCCTCGTGCTCCGGATTGAGTTTGCGAAGCTGCAAGTCTTATCCTCCCGGGCTGGAGCTGCCCGCCGCGATCGACACGGCTTCGACACCGCCCTGCCTGACCTGATCGATGACCTGCACGAGAATGCCGTTGTGGGCCGCCTCATTGGCGATGACCACCACGGCGTCGTCCGGGCGCTGGGCATGCAGCCGCTCGACCGTCGCGCGCACGCCCCGCACGTCGATTACCCGGCGATCGATCCAGATCTCGCCGTCGGCGCGGATGGTGATCAGGATATTGCCGGCCTCTTCCTTTTGCTGTGCGGCGGAGCTGGGACGGCTGACGGTGATGCCGACCTCCTTCACGAACACCGCGGTGATGATGAAGAAGATGAGCAGATTGAGGACGAAGTCCAGCATGGGCGCCAGATCGATGCCGGTCGACGTCGACTCGTGGTGCCTCATCGAAAGTTGGCGCAGGCGCATGGCGATTCGCTCAGTACTTGAACCTGTCGGAGAGCTGCTCGGTTTCCCGATTCGCCCGGTTCTGGAAATAGTAGACCGGATAGAGGCCGCTGATGCTCACCGCGAGACCCGTGAGCGTGCAGATCATCGCCTTTGACACGCCGTCCGCCATCGACCGGGCATCGGCGGAGCCGCGTGCCGCCATGGCGTCGAAAACGTCGAGCATGCCGATGACCGTGCCGACCAGCCCCAGCAGCGGGCACAGCGGCACCATCATGCGCAGCACGTGCATGTTGGCGGTCATGCCGGCATTCAGCCGCGAGATCATGGCTTGCAGCACCTGCCGCGACGCCCAGGTGTGATGATCCGCGCGCTTCTTCCAGGTCGACAGCATCTGCGCATACTCACGCGGCAGAACCTTCGTGAAGTACCACCACCGTTCCAGCACGATGGTCCACATCACCAGGCAGGCCACGATTATCCAGTCGACGACCCCTCCGCCCAGCTCGCGCAGGCGATTCACCGCCATGAACGGCGCGGTCAGCACGTCGAGCAGGTCAGTCAATGCGCCTGCGCTCCAGGCTCTCGGCCAGCAGGCCGGTGCTCTGCTCGTCCAGCACCTGCACGATCGACCGCGACATGCCCGCCAGCCAGGAGTTCACGAACAGGATGGGAATCGCGATGCCCAGGCCCAGCACGGTCGCGATCATCGCCGTCGAGATGCCGTCCGCCATCAGGCGCGGATCGCTCGACCCGGACTCGGTGATGCTCTGGAACGTGATGATCATGCCGATGACCGTGCCGATCAGGCCGAGCAGCGGGCCGGCGGCTACGACCAGGCGCAGGAAGGACTGGAAGCGTTCCAGCTTCGGCACCTCGCGCAACGCCGCTTCCGAGATACGCAGTTCGATGACTTCCGCGTCCTCTTCCATCGTCTCCGCATCGCCCTTGAACGCGGCCAGCACGCGGCCGACCGGATTGTCCGTCCGGGGCGTATCCACTTCCTGAAGCTGCGCCTTGACCTTGCGGCGAACGCGCAGCAGATACACGAGCTGATACAGCGCGGTAGCGGCGCCGCAGAAGCCGACGAACAGGATCACGACGGCAATCCACTCGCCCTTTTCGATGCGCTCGATCCAGTTGGGACGTTGCGCATAGATCGCGAGCAATACGCCGCGCTGCGGGTCCAGCGCAACTTCGACATGGCCGCTGGTGGCCTCCTGCAGTTCCTCGGCGGGGCCGGTGAACGTCGAGCCGGGCTGCTGCGCCATGATCGCCAGCGCTTTCTGGCTTTCCAGGTAAGTCATGTACTCTCCGTCGGTCGTCGCGACGAACGGCCCGACGCGGACGACCTCGGCCTCGCCGGTCGTTCCGTCGGGGGCGATGACATTGGTATTGAACCGCACGACGCGCCCGGTCTCGGTCATTTCACGCTGGATCTCGAACCAGAAGCGCTCCAGGTCGTCGATGGAGGGCAGCGCTTTGGTCTCGGCCATTTCGGTGATGAACGCCCCGCGGTCGGGATAGTGCACGCTGATCAGCGAATTGAGTATGACCGACGAGAAGTCGTTGGCCGCCTGGCGCACGACGCCGAACATGTCTTCCAGGTTGCCCGCCCGCGCGTGGACCTGCTCCTCGAGCTCGGCCAGCCTTTTCTCGTTGGCATCGTACTGGGCCGAAAGAGCGTCCTGGCGTCGTTCCTGCTCAGCCTGCTCGGCACGCGCTTCCTGCAGCAGCTGCGCCTGTCGGTCACGCGCCGCCAGGAACCTGGCTTCGCGCTCCTTGTTGGCCTGCGCTTCGCGCTGGCCTATCGTCCGGGTTTGCTCCAGCAGCTGCTGAAGATCGGCGGCCGGCGCCTCGGGTTGTTGTGCGCGGGCCGCTGGTAGCGACGCCAGCGCCAGCACGGCCACGACGGCGAATCGGTTGCGTGTGCGCATCATGGCTGCAGCTCCTTGGGCGCGGCGATCGGCACGAACAGGAAATCCGGCGCCGACTGTTTCTTGGCGATCGCCAGGCCGTTCGCCATTTCCGAGCCGTAGCCGTTGTCGACCACCCACGCCTTGTTGTCGGCATCCCAGTATCCCGTCTCCTCGCCGTCGAGCGTCTGGTACAGCAAGGCGACGCGGCCCACCCGAAGGAACTGCACGGTCCTGTCGGCGAGCTTGCCGTCATAGGCCTCGATCGTGCGGCCGAAGTCGGTCTCGATCAGATAGGCCTCGATGAGCCGGCGGTATTTCTCCGAAGCGGTCACGTCCGCACGGGCCATCATCTGCTTGAGTTCCGCGATCCGGTTGCTGCGCTCCTCCGGAAGGAAGGGCACGTCGAGCCGCACGAACTGCTCCAGCGTTGCGAGCATGCGGTTCATCAACGGCAAGACTTCGCGCGCGGTGTTTTCGATGTCTTCCATCTGCGCGGTCATCGTAGCGATCTCGTCGTTCTGCGACGCGACCATCACGCTCATTTGCTCGTTGTAAGCTGCGAGGCTTCGCGTCATAGCCAGCGCTTGACGGTATTCCGCGAACAATTCGTCCGCTTCGTCGTCGAGCTGCGCCACCCGGACCTGGGAGCGCTGAGAAGCGTCGTCGATCTCGACGCGCTCCCCGAACACCCTGTCGATCGTGTCGGTTTGTGCGTAGGCGGCAACGGCAACCCATAGTCCGGCGAGAGTCAGGCAGGCCGCGCGGGCGACTCGTGCCGGGTTACGGTTCTTATGAGTCATGGGCGTCTGCTCGCAAGCAGCGTGCGATCGTCCAGCATGAGATATCCCCTCCTCGGCTAACTGGCGCCGAGAATCAGTCTGCGCAACAGTCAAAATCCCAAGGTGTGCAATGCTCGAGCATCTGAGTCATGTCCCGGGGCGCCAATTCGGATTTGTTGACAGGCGGCGTCCCGGATGGTTTCGGCAATGATTGACTGAAAGTGTCCTTCAATCCTTGCTGCTTCCGCCCTCCACGGCCAGATTCGAGGAATGATAGAACAGCCTGTGCAGATTTTCCACGAGCAGCGTCAGGCGCGTCAAGTGCTTGAAGATTCGACATTTATTGGCTGGCTTGCAGGTCGCCCCAGCCGCCCGCCGCTCATTCGAAACAGAACTCCGGCGACGGGTACTCGCGGCTTTTGACCGCCCCGACGAAGCGCTGCGCCGCGTCCAGGGGGTTCGCGGCGCCGTCCATGAAGTTGCGGACGAAGCGCGGCTTGCGTCCGGAGGTGATGTCGAGCGCGTCGTAGGAGACCAGGATCTGGCCGTCGACGTCCGGGCCGGCGCCGATGCCGATCACCGGCACCTGGAGCACCTGGGTAATGCGCCGGCCGAGGTCGGAAGGGATGCACTCGAGCAGCACGATATCCGCGCCGGCCTCCTCCAGCGCCTTCGCATCGCCGATCATCTTCAGCGCCGCCGGCTGCTCGCGTCCCTGCACGCGGAACCCGCCGATCTTGTGCACCGCCTGCGGCTTGAGCCCGATGTGCGCGCAGACCGGAACGTCGCGCGACGTGAGAAAGCGCACGACGTCGGCCTGATTCTCCCCGCCCTCGAGCTTGACCATCTTCGCGCCGCCTTCCTGCATCATGCGCACGGCATTGCCGAGCGCCTGATCGCCCGTCGTGTAGCTCATGAAGGGCATGTCGGCGACCAGGAACGATCGCGAAAGACCGCGCGCCACGGCGCGCGTGTGATAAATGATGTCCGCGACCGTTACCGGGACGGTCGTGTCGTAGCCCTGAATGACCATGCCGAGCGAATCGCCGACGAGCACCAGGTCCACGCCGGCTGCGTCGATGAGCTTGGCGAAGCTCGCATCGTAGGCCGTCAGGCAGGCGATCGGCTCGCGCTCCGCCTTCATGCGTTTCAGCGTCGTCAGGCTGACCGGCTGCTCGCCCGAATCACGCTGCGTGAGGTGCGTATACATTTCAGGTATCAGGGACAGGCCATTCAGGATCGTAATCCGCGTGCAGGCGGAACCTTAGCACAGCGCCGGCGGTTCAGCCGAGCCGCGGCGACGGGTTGAAGAAGTGCCGCCCGTGGCGCACGGTGCGAATGCGCTGCAGGAGCTCGTCATAGTCCGCTTCCCGGTTGACCGGATCGATATCGCCGGCATTGACGATCAGCAGCGGCGCGCGATCGTAGATATGAAAGAATCGCGCGTAGGCTTCCATGAGCCGCTCCAGGTAACGTCGTCCGATCCGCTTCTCGTAAGGAATGCCGCGCCGGGCAATGCGCTCGATCAACACGTCGACCGGCGCCTGCAGGTAGATCACCAGATCCGGCACGGGCGCGTCGAGCGCGAGCCGCGCATAAACCTGGTCGTATAGCTCGAGTTCCAGACGGTCCAGATTGACTTCGGCAAACAACCGGTCCTTTTCGAGCAGAAAATCCGCGACGCGAACCGGGCTGAACAGGTCCGTCTGGCGAAACTCCTGCACCTGGCGCGCGCGCTGAAACAGAAAGCAGAGCTGCGCCGGCAGCGCCGCGTTGCGTGGATCGCGGTAGAAACGCTCGAGGAAAGGATTGTCCTCGGGCTTTTCGAGCACCAGCTCGCTGTCGAAGCTCTCCGCCAGCCGCCGCGCCAGGCTCGTTTTGCCTGCCCCGATCGGCCCTTCGACGACGACATAACGCGG
This sequence comes from Gammaproteobacteria bacterium, assembly GCA_050740235.1. Taxonomy (GTDB): domain Bacteria; phylum Pseudomonadota; class Gammaproteobacteria; order Steroidobacterales; family JACDCP01; genus JACDCP01. The sequence continues at coordinate 576 of JBOIDB010000173.1, read as the reverse complement.
CACGTGCGGCGCACTGGTCGAATCCCGATCCGACGTAGTCACGGCTCAGTCGTCTTCGAGGAGCTCGAGTCCGCGCCGATCGCAGGCCGCGGCGAGTTGCCCCACGGTGCCCTGTCCCGGCAGCAGCAGATCGGGCGCAATCTCGGCGAGCGGACAGAGCACGAAGCTGCGCGATGCTATCTCCCGATGCGGGAGATTGAGATCCGGCGCCTCGACCCGGGCGTCGTCATAAGCGAGCAAGTCGAGATCCAGAGTCCTCGGCCCCCATCGTTCGGCTTTTCGGTCGCGTCCGTGCCGCGCCTCGAGGGCCTTGAGCTCTTCGAGCAATGCCGGCGCGGTGCGCTGCGTCAGCAGTCCGGCGACCGCGTTGATGAATCGCGGCTGATCGCGGACGCCGACCGGATCGCTGCGATACAGACGCGAGCGCGCGACGAGCCGGCAGTCCGGCAGTTGCGCGAGCTCATCGAACGCCGTGAGCACTTGTCGGATGGGATCATCGAGATTGCTGCCGAGACCGATATACGCGGGCGTCCATGAGCCCCCGCCGCCGGAATGCACGGCTCACGAGCCCTGGCG
>JBOIDB010000172.1:0-5400 GCA_050740235.1 Gammaproteobacteria bacterium | reverse complement strand
CGAGCACCATTTCCAGATCGTCGAACAGCGTGCGCAGGAACGGCCAGCTATCCGTCATTTCGCGGAGCGTTTGCTCTCCGTGCTCGTCGAGCGCTGCGGCCAGTCCGGCGCCGAAGCCGTACCAGCCGGACAGCAGATGCCGGCTCTGCGTCCATGCGAAAACCCACGGGATGGCACGCAGGCTTTCGATGCCGGCCTGCGCGCGCCGCGAAGCCGGCCGTGAGCCGATGCGCATGCGCTCGATGACATCGATGGGCGTCGCCTGGCGGAAATAGCGGACGAAGTCCGACTCCCCGTACACCAGCGCGCGATAAGACTCACGGCTTGCGCGGGCGATGGTCTCCATGGCTGCGTGCCACGCATCGGCATGCGGATGCCGTGGCGTCGGCAGCGCAGTGGCGAGCGCGACCGAGCTTGCCGCCTGCTCGAAGTTGCGCAGGGCGATGCTGCGAATGCCGTATTTGGCATTGATGATCTCGCCCTGCTCGGTGACGCGCAGCCGGCCGTTGACCGCGCCGGGCGGCGCCGCGAGCACAGCAGTATGCGTCTTGCCGCCGCCGCGGCTGATCGTGCCGCCGCGACCGTGGAACAGGGTCACGTCGACGCCGGCCGACTCGCAGACGGTCACGAGCGCTTCCTGCGCTTTCTGCAGCTCCCAGCGGGCCGATGCAAGGCCGCCGTCCTTGTTGCTGTCGGAGTAGCCGATCATCACCATCTGCGCATTTCTGCGGCGTTGGAGATGGGAGCGGTAGAGCGGATCGTCGAACAGCTCGCGCATGATGTCCGGGCCGCGCTCCAGGTCCGGCACCGTTTCGAACAAGGGCGCTACATCGAGCGGCACGTGCGTGTCCTCGTCGAGGAGGCCGCCGCAGCGCGCGAGCAACAGCACGGTGAGAATGTCGTCGGCGCCCTCGCTCATGCTGATGACATAGGGGCCGATCGCTTCCCGGCCGTATCGGCGGCGGCAATCGCGGATCGCCTCAAAAACCGCGAGCGTGCGTTTGACCTCGACTTCACCGGAACGCACAGTCAATTTGCCGGCCTCCAGCGCCTGCCGGATCCGTGCCGCGCGTTGCACCGCGGATCGGTCGAGCCAAGTGCGCTCGCCAAGCAACTGACCTGCAACCCGCCGATGCACAAGCGCATCCTGTCGCACGTCGAGCGTTGCCAGGTGGAAGCCGAAGGTTTCCGCGCGGCGCAACAGACGTTGCACGGCGAAGGAGCCGGCGTGGCGTCCCTTGTGCGCTTCGAGGCTGTCGGCCATGGCGCGGATATCGTCGATGAACTCGCGCGCATCGGCATAAGCATGGGGTGTGTCGTCGTAGGTCGCCTGCAGACGCGCGCGTATCAAGCGCAGCAGCACGCGATAGGGCATGTCGCGATGGCGGACCGGAATGCCCTTTCGCGCCGACGGGAACAACGTCCCATAGGCGTCGATACGCTGTAACACCGTTTTGCTGGCATCCACCCGGCTGCGGGTCTGGCTGAGGCGCGCCGCGAGTGTGCCGCACTCGTCGTAGTACGCGTTCAGGATGATCGAACGCTGGCGCGCGAGGGTGGATCGGATCGTCTCTGCCGAGACATTCGGATTGCCGTCCATGTCGCCGCCGACCCACGAGGCGAAGCGCAGGATGACGGGAATGTCGATGCATTCGGCCTCTTTGCCGTAGACGGACGCGAGCGCGTGCTGTAGCGACTCGTAGAACGGTGGAATGACGCGGTAGATGACGTCGGAGAGGAAGAACAGGACGTGCTCGAGCTCGTCCGCTACGGTCATGCGCGCCGCTGGATGCTCCTCGGTCTGCCAGCCGGACGTGACCGCGGCGCGGATGCTGCCGAGCGCCGCGCGGTCCTCGTCGGGTGTGCGCTGCGAATCGAGACGGTCGACGAGCCGGCGCACGATGAGCTGCTCCTTGCGCAGCAGCGTGCGGCGCACGGGCTCGGTCGGGTGCGCCGTGAATACCGGCTCGATGCGCAACCCTGCGATGACCTTGCGGCAGGCGTCCAGGCCGAGGCCGGCGTCACGCAATTTGCGCACCGCGTCCTCGATGCCGCCCGGCTGCGGGCGTTCGCTGTCGCGAAGGTAATCTCGCCGCCGACGGATGCGGTGCACCTTCTCGGCCGTATTGACGACCTGAAACCACGTCGAGAATGCGCGCACGACATCGCGCGCCATTTCCGGATCGAGCCCGGCTACGATCCTTGCGAGCTCCTTGTCTCCCGTGCCTTCCTCGCGGCGGCGGATAGCCGCCTTTCGCGCGGATTCGACCTTGTTGAAAAGCTCGTCGCCGCCTTGCTCGCGGATGATCTCTCCGACCATCGCGCCCAGCTCGCGCACGTCCGACCGTAGAGCTTCGTCCTTGGGAGAGAAGGAGATGTCCTTACGCAGTGTTCCGCTCATGAAGAAATCGGGAGGATAAAGGAAAAGTTGGACCTTATGTGAAATTCAGCACACAGAGTGTATTTACCGCCGATATCATCGGCCTGCCTGCGACGTAATGGCTAGCGTCGCACCGGCACTACGGTCATTACAACCGAGGGGAAGTCGCCATGCGAAGGTTACGCAGGGCCGGCACGCTCACGATCTGCATGGTTGCGGTTCTCGCCGCATTGCCGGTGTCATCGGCAACAGTCGTCGGTCACACGCCGGGCAGCTTCACGGTCGGACAGAACGGTGCGGCGAATTACACGATACCGATCGTCGTCGCCCCCGGCACGGGCGGCCTCCAGCCGAACATCGGGCTGAACTACAACAGCAACCGCGGCGACGGCCTGGCGGGTTACGGCTGGAACCTGACCGGCTTCTCGGTGATTACGCGCTGCGCGCGCACCGTGGCGCAGGACGGCGCCGCCCTCGGTATCGAATTCAAGACGAGCGACAAATTCTGCCTCGACGGACAGCGCCTGCGCCTCACCTCCGGGACCTACGGCGCAAACAATTCCGTATATCGCACCGAGCTCGAGACGTTCGTGCGCGTCACGGCGTACACCGGCGGGGGCGAAGGGTACTTGCCCGATACCGGCCCCCAGTACTTCCAGGTCGAAACGCCGGACGGTCTCACGTACGAGTACGGCTATACGGAAGATTCCCGCATCGAAACCGTCGGCCGCTTTACCGTCGAGGTTCGCGTCTGGGCGCTCAACAAGATCACCGATCCATTCGGGAACTACACACTCTACGAGTATGCCAAGGACACGGTTAACGGCAGCTATCGCCCCGACAAGGCGCGCTATTCGGGCCATGGTGGCGCGCTGCCGAGCCATTCGGTCGAGTTCGAGTATGAACTTCGGCCGAGCACGGACTATGTCGAAAGCTATCTGACGGGCTCGCGCAACCGGCAGCTCTATCGCCTGAGGCGCATCCATACGCTATTCAACACCAACACCGTCCGCACATACTCGCTGGAGTACGAGCCGGACGGCGTCGCGTTGCCAGACCGCAGCCGTCTTGCATCCGTCCAGGAATGTGCCGGGGCGGACTGTTACCCGGCCACGTCCTTCGACTGGCAGCCCGGTACCGAGGGCTGGGACGGTCTGTTCAACACCACGCGCAGCGTTGGCAGCTACAACTTCGTTCACGCGATCGACGTCAACGGCGATGGACGTCAGGATCTCGTCTACCCACAAGGCCCGAGTGGCAGCAAGACCTGGCGCGTCATGTTCGGTCAGGCCAACGGATTCAGTTCGTCGCAGAACACCGGCGACGATGCCAATGCGTTCGACATGACTCGCTCGATCGATTTCAACAGCGACGGTTTGCGCGATCTGATCTATCCCGCGCCCAATGGCAACTGGGCGGTATGGCTTGCCACGGGCAACGCAACCGCCAATGCCTTCTCGCCGATGAACACGACCACGCCGGTCGGCGGCTTCGAGCAGGTTACGACCTTCGCCGATTTCAACGGCGACGGGCGCGAAGATCTGCTTTATGCGACGTCGAGCGCTCTCATGCTGCGACTGAACACCGGAAACGGCTTTGCATCCACGGCCGTGACAGCGCACCAGCAAACGGGTGAGGAGTACGGGCCCCAGACCATGACGACGCAGAATGGCTTCGACAACCGCACCGCCGATTTCAACGGTGACGGGCTGGCCGACTTGCTGATACGCACGACCCGCACTTCGAGTTTCCAATGCCCGCCGCCGCCGGAAGAACCGGACTGCATCCCGCCTCCACCCACGAGCGAAGATTTCTGGACGGTGCTCTATTCGCATGGCACTACGTTTGACGGGATGTCGACGCTCGGTAGCGCCGGAGACGTGCACGACCCGGAGTTCGGAGACTTCAATGGGGACGGCCTCACGGACGTCGTGTATCGGGATGGCGGTGTCATCAAGGTACGGATTAGCACAGGCTGGGGATTCACCGCCCCTGTCGGCGCCGAAAATTCGGACGGCTTCGACGATGCGCTGGTCATCGACTGGGATGCCGACGGCAAGGACGACCTGTTGGTGCCGCCGGCAACGACCGGCAACTGGTCGGTCATGCATTCGAACGGTGCGAGTCTGGAACCCAGAATCGGTACCGGCATCCCGGCGCAGTACCAGGGACGCAGCCACCGCATGATCGACTTCAACGGCGACGGGCTCATGGACGTGACCATGGCGTTCGGTAGCGACTGGCAGTATCTGCTGCACAAAGGCACGATCCCGGACCTGCTGGCCAAGGTCACCGACGGCTTCGGTAACGAGTTCACACCGACCTACAAGGAATTGACGGACAGCGCGGTCTACGAGAAGGACTCGACGCTCGCGACTTTTCCCGAGGTGAGCGTGCAGCCGCCGCAATACGTCGTGGCGAGCTATGTGGCGAGCAACGGCATTGGCGGCAGCAATACGATGTCGTACCACTACGCGGGCGCGCGGATACACGTGCGCGGACGCGGCTTCCTCGGCTTCCGCGAGATACGCGAAACAAGGCCGACCGCCACCGGCGGCACCATGGAAACGACGAGCGAATACGCTCAGGCCTTCCCGCACATCGGCCTGCTCGAGCACAGCGTCGTCCAGCGTGGCTCGGATAAGGTGAGCGAAACGACGCGGATTTTCGATTCGACGCAGATGGCCACGGGCAACGATTCGCGCGTTTTTCCGTTCGTATCCTCCCAGCAGGTGGACCGATACAACCTGGAGATGGCCGCAGTATCGACTGTCACGACCACGTTCTCCTCTCACGACCTGGACAACGGACGGCCGGAACTCGTGACAACCACGACTTCCGACGGCACGAACAGTTGGGTGTCCACGGTCAACACGACGTTTCAGGACGACACGTCGGGATGGTGCCTTGGACTTCCGACACTGGTCACGGTGGCGAACGACGCACCGACCGCCTTGCCGGAGACACGCACCCGCTCGGCGGTGAACGACATGTTCCAGTGCAATGTCACCTCCGAGAAG
>JBOIDB010000171.1:0-23369 GCA_050740235.1 Gammaproteobacteria bacterium | reverse complement strand
CCTGTACCGTCCGCTCGGGCCAGCCGCCGGCGAGCGCCTTGTAAAGCGCGATCAGCGCCGTTGCGGCGCGCGTGCGGCTTTGCGCCAGCTCGTCCTCGGCCAGGAGCTGCGTGCGCTCGGCGTCGAGCACCTCTAGAAAATCGACGAGGCCGCCTTCGTAGCGAAGCCTTGCGAGCTTTGCCGCGCGTCCGCTGGCCGCGGCCGCGTCGGCCAGATAATCGCGCTCGCTTTGCGCGCGTGAATAGCGCACCAGCGCATTCTCGGTTTCCTCGAGCGCGAGCAGCACCGTCTGCTGGTAGCGCGCGAGCTCGGCTGCCGCGTCGGCGTCCGCTGCGGCGATACGCGCGCGCACACGTCCGACATCGAGGAAGGACCAGTCGATCCCCAGCGCAACCGCGCGCGTCTCGCTGTCGCGCTCGAACAGGTCGCCGGTATCGAGCGCCTGGGTGCCGAGCAGGCCGCTGAGCGTGAAACGCGGAAACAGGTCCGCGGTCGCGACGCTGATCCGCGCGGTGGCGGCGGCCAGGCGGCGCTCGGCCGCGGCGATATCGGGACGACGGCGCAGCAACTCACCGGGCGTTCCCGTCGCCACCTGCTCGGGCAGGCCCGGTAATTGCGCCGACTGCTCGAGCGTTTCGCGATGCGTTCCCGGCGGTCGTCCGGTGAGCACCGCGATGCGATGCATCTGGACCGCATTGTCGAGCTCCAGCGACGGGATGCGCGCCAGCGTGCTTTGCAGCTGCGCCTCGGCGCGCTCGGTGTCGAATTCCGTGCCCCTGCCCGCTTCCAGCCGCACGGTAACGAGCTCGAGCGTCCTGCGCTGGTTCGCAGCGTTCTCGCGCGCCACGCGCAAACGCTCCTGTCCGCCGCGCAGTTCGTAGTAGCTCTGCGCCAGCTCGGCCACGATCGCCACCTGCAGGGTCGCCAGATCGCCGGCAGCCGCCTGCAGGTCCGCGCGCCGCGCCTCGACGCTCCGCCGGAGCCGGCCGAAGAAATCCAGCTCCCAGAATGCGTCGATGCCGAGATCGTAGATTTCGGCATCGCGCGATTCGCGGTCGATACCCGGCGCTTCGCTGGTGCTTTGCCGCACGTCGGCGGCGGTGCCGCGGGCCGTCACTATCGGCAGGCGATCCAGGTTCGAGATCCCGAGCAGCGCCCGCGCCCGATCGAGCCGCGCGAGACCGATGCGCAGATCGTGGTTGGCCGACAAGGCCCGATCGATGAGTCGCGCGAGCAGCGGATCGTCCAGCCGGCGCCAGAACTCCGCTTCGGTTTCCGCACTGCTGAATGCCGCGGCATCAGCGCGGACGAACCCTTCGGTCTCCGGCAGCTCGGGACGAACGTAGTCGGGACCGACCGCGCACCCGGCCAGCGCTGCGGCGAGCGCAAAAGCTGTCAGCCTATGCACGGCTCGCTCCCGGAAGTGCAGGCACGTCGCCTTCACGACGCTCGAAGCGCGTCGCCAGCTTGCGCAGTCCGACATAGAACACGGGCGTCAGGAACAGCCCGAACAGGGTCACGCCGAGCATCCCGGCGAAGACGGTGATGCCGGTGGCCGACCGCACCTCCGCCCCGGCGCCGTGCGAAAGCACCAGCGGCACGGAGCCGGCGATGAAGGCGACCGACGTCATCACGATCGGGCGCAGACGCAGGCGGCAGGCTTCCAGCGCGGCTTCGACGATTCCCTTGCCCTGGATCTCGAGCTCGCGGGCGAACTCGACGATCAGAATCGCGTTCTTGCAGGCCAGCCCCATCAGCACGACCAGGCCCACTTGCACGAAGGTATTGTTGTCGCCACCGGTGAGCTTGACGCCGAGGAGAGCCGAGAGCATGCACATCGGCACTATCAGGATCACCGCCAGCGGCAGGGTCCAGCTTTCGTACAGCGCGGCGAGCACCAGGAAGACGAGCAGGATCGCCAGCGGGAATACGATCAGTGCCGCCTTGCCCTGCGTGGCCTCCTGATAGCTCAGGTCGGTCCACTCGATGCTCATGCCGTTGGGCAAGACCGCGGACGCCAGTTCGCTGACCTTGGCCATCGCCTGCGCCGACGACATCACACTCGGGTCGGCTTCGCCGGCCAGGTCGGCGGCCGGATAGCCGTTGTAGCGGATCACCGGATCGGGTCCATAGGTCTGGCTGATCTGCACCATGCTGCCGATCGGCACCATCTCGCCGTCGGCGTTGCGCGTGCGCAAGTTGGCGATGTCCTCGACGTCGTCGCGGAACTGGCCGTCGGCCTGTGCAATCACCTGCCAGGTGCGGCCGAACAGGTTGAAGTCGTTGACGTAAGCCGAGCCCAGGTAGGTCTGCAGTGTGTCGAACAACTCGGTCAGCGGCACGCCCTGGGCCTTCGCCTTGACGCGATCCACCTCGGCGTTGAGCTGCGGCACGTTGGCCTGGTAGCTCGAGTTCGGGAAGCCCATGCCGGGCGTCTGTGCAATGCTGCCCTGCAGCGCGACAACGGCGTTTTGCAGAGCACCGTAGCCGAGGCTGGCACGATCTTCGACGAACAGCGAGTAGCCCGAGCCGTTGCCGAGGCCGATGATCGGCGGCGGCATCAGCGCAAAGGCGAAGCCTTCCTGGATGCCGGCGATTTTCCGGTTGATCTCGTCGTTGATCTCCTTGGCGCTCCTGTCGCGCTCGTCGAACGGCTCGAGGCCGAAAAACGTTACGCCGGTATTGGGCGTATTGGTGAACTGCAGCGGATTCAGGCCGGGAAACGCCACCTCGCTTTCGACGCCCTCCACAGACATCGCAATCCTGGCTATTTTTTGCAGCGCTTCATCGGTGCGCTCGATAGACGCGCCCTCCGGCATCTTTACGCCGGCGATCAGGTAAAGCTTGTCCTGAATCGGGATGAAACCGCGCGGCACCCACTGGAATACCAGCCCGGTCGCCAGCAGGAGCACTGCGTACACGACGAATACCCGGCCGCGGCCGCCCAGCGCGCGCGACACGGCACCCTGGTAGCGTTCCGAGCTGCGCCCGAAGAAACGGTTGAACGGACGGAACACCCAGCCGAACAGGCGATCGATCAGGCGCGTCAGCGCGTCACGTGGTGCGTTGCGACCCTTCAGCAATTTTGCCGCCAGCGCCGGCGACAGGGTCAGCGAGTTGATTGCCGAGATCACCGCCGAGATCGCGATCGTCACCGCGAACTGCTTGTAGAACTGGCCGGTGACGCCGGTCAGGAAGGCCATCGGCACAAATACCGCACACAGCACCAGTGCGATGGCGATGATGGGCCCGGATACCTCCTTCATGGCCTGGTGCGCAGCCGCCAGCGGGCTCAGGCCCTCCTCGATGTTGCGCTCGACGTTCTCCACCACCACGATGGCGTCGTCGACCACGATCCCGATCGCCAGCACCAGCCCGAACAGGGTCAAGGTGTTGATCGAGAAACCGAGCATGTACAGCGCGGCGAAGGTGCCGACAATCGACACCGGCACCGCGATCAGCGGAATGATCGAGGCGCGCCAGGTCTGCAGGAACAGGATCACCACCAGCACCACCAGCGCCACGGCTTCCAGCAGCGTGGTGATCACCGCCTCGATCGAGTCGCGCACGAAGATCGTGGTGTCGTAGATCGACTTGTATTCGACGCCCGGCGGGAAGCGCTCGGCCAGTTCGTCCATTTTGGCGATCACCGCGTCCCTGATCTGGAGCGCATTGGCGCCAGGGGACTGAAAGATGCCGATCGCCGCTGCATTCGAGCCGTTCAGCCGCGATCGTATCGTGTAGTCACCGGCCGCCAGTTCCAACCGCGCGACATCGGCAAGACGCACGATCTCGCCGTCGGCGCCGCTCTCGAGCACGATGTTGCCGAACTCCTCCGCGCTTTCCAGGCGCCCCTTGGCGTTGATCAGGGTGAGAAAATCGCTGCCGTTGGGCATAGGCTCGGCACCGAGCTGGCCGGCCGAGACTTGGACGTTCTGCTCGCGCACCGCGCGCACCACGTCGCCGGCAGTCAGGCCGCGCGAAGCGACCTTGTCCGGATCCAGCCAGATGCGCATCGCGTAGTCGCCGCCGCCGAACAGCGCCGCATCGCCGACGCCGGGGATGCGCGCCAACTCGTCCTTTACATGCAGGCGCATGTAGTTGCGCAGGTACAGCGTGTCGTACTTGCCGCCGGGCGACACCAGGTGCACTACCATCAGGAAGACAGGCGACTGCTTCTGCGTGGTCACGCCCTGGCGGCGCACGTCCTCGGGCAGCCGCGCCAGCGCCTGGGCGACGCGGTTTTGCACGCGCACTGCCGCATCGTCGGCATCGGTGCCGGGACGGAAGGTGACCGTCATCTGCAAGACGCCGTCGGATCCGGCGATCGACTTGATGTACGTCATGTCTTCGACGCCGTTGATCGCTTCTTCCAGCGGCGTGGCCACGGTTTCGGCGATCACCTTGGGATTGGCGCCGGGATACACCGTGCGCACGACCACGGAAGGCGGCACCACTTCCGGATACTCGCTGATCGGCAGCAGCGGGATCGCGATCACGCCGGCGGCGAAGATTACGATCGACAGGACCGCGGCGAAGATCGGTCGGTCGATGAAAAACTTTGCGAAATTCACTGTGGTCCCTCTGGACTGAAGTTCAGCGAAGCGCTTCGGTCGATGCGCCGCCGGAGGCGAGCCGCGGCGGCGGGTCGCCCATGCCGATCATCTGCGGATCGACCGGCATGCCGGGAAAGAACACTTTCTGCACGCCGTGCACGATCACGCGGTCGCCCGGATCGAGCCCTTCCCGCACTACACGCAGGCCCTCGGCCAGATCGCCGGGCACGATATCCTTCCGCACGGCGCGATTTTCCGGACCGAGCACATACACGTACTTGCGATCCTGGTCGGTCAGCACCGCCTTCTCGTCGACCAGCAGAGCCTCGAACTTGCCGCTGCCGAGCAATTGCACGCGCGCGAACAAACCGGGCGTGAATACGTGATCGTCGTTCTCCAGCACGGCGCGCGCGCGAATGGTACCGGTCCGGGGGTCGACTCGGTTGTCCATGAAATCGACGTAGCCCGAGTACGGATACCCTTCGTCCGTCGCCAGCCCGACGCGCACCGGGCTTCGCGCTTCGCGCGAGCTCGGCCGCTCGCCGTTGCGGGCCATGGCGTTGTAGCGAAGATAGGTGCGCTCGTCGCCCTCGAAGTAGACGTACACCGGGTCGAGCGAGACGATCGTCGTCAGGAGCGTCGCGTTCGGTTGGGTCGAGACGAGGTTGCCCGCGGTCACCAGCGCGCGCCCGGCGCGGCCGTCGATGGGCGAGCGGACTTCGGTGAACTCGAGGTCGAGGCGCGCGATATCGGCCGCTGCTTCGGCGGCGTCGACTTCGGCGCGTGCCTGCGCGACCGCGGCTTCGCGCTGATCGAGCTCCTCGGTGGATATGGCCCGCTGCTCGGCCAGCTTCCTGGCGCGCGCGGCTTCCGTTTGCGCAAGACCGGCCTGCGCGCGGGCGCGCGCCAGATCCGCTTCTGCGCGAGCGAGCGCCGCACGGTACGGGCGCTGATCGATCACGAACAGCACATCGCCCTCGGCCACCTCCTGGCCTTCGGTGTAATTGACCCGCTCGATGTAGCCGCTCACCCTCGGCTTGAGGTCGACGGTTTCGACCGCTTCCACGCGACCGGTGTACTCATCCCATCGCGCGACTTCCTGGACGAGGACCGGTGCGACGCTGACGGCCGGCGGCGGCATCGGCGCGCCCGGCGCGGCCTCGCCCGTGCAGGCGGCGAGCGCGGCGACGCCCAGGATGACGATGGCAAGCGCGGCCAGCAGGCGCGCAATATTCATTCCATGAACAATATTCGGATACTTCATCACTCGCTCCGGATCCTTGCAGAATGGCCCTGGACAGCAACTGGTCGTCTGGCGAAAGCGTGAATCGACACGGGCCGGTATCGCACGATCGTTTCGGTCGACTCGCTTTCCTCCAGCAGGTCGACGGCGCGACGGCCCACGCTGAGCGCGTCCGGCCATTCCGGACACGCGCATGTCCGATTGCGTATCGTGCGCACCGGCGATTCGACATAGAGCTGTTGCACACGCACCGGCGCGCCGTTGGTCTCGGCGCGCAGCACCTGCACGAGCATGCGCAACGCAGCCGCAGCAACGGACAAATGTCCGTAGCTCGACCACGGCGCGTCGCCGCAGGGCCCGCCGATCACGAGATACCGGCTCGGACGGCCGATTGCGGCCAGTTCGGGCAGCAAATGGCGCGCCGCATGCAGGTGCACGGCGACGTCCTGTCGCAACTTGCGTCCGAGGAAATCGGCCGGCTGATCGAGAAGCCGGCCGCGCTCGATGGGCCCCATGACGCTGACGATGACGGCCACCGGCGGTCGCGGCAATTCGCGCACGGCTTGCGCCAGCGCGGCGGCGCTCGGGTCATCCGACACGGAACCCTCGACGGTCGTCAGCGAGCCGCGGCCATCGAAGTGCGCAAGCAGTGCGGACAGGCGTTCGCGACGTCGGGCAACGGCAACCACCGGATAGTTCCGTTCCAGCAGCGCTTCGACCGCGCCGTGGCCGATGCCGCCCGTCGCGCCGAGCACCAGGATCGGCGATTGCGCGCGCGTGCTTCCGGAAAGGAACGATGTCATTGCGGGTGCCGCCTGAACAACTTCATGGGCGCAGAGTCTAATTGCCTGCCCCAGGCTTGATTAGTCGCCTTTTTCGGGAATCATTGTCTCGCGGATGGCATAATCTGCAGGAATGGCGAGAAGTTCTGGCTTTCGACGAACGGAAGGAGCCGAGCCATGTTGCGCGATTTGAACGACAGCCTGATATTCGTAAAAGTGGTCGAGCAGCGCAGCTTCACCGCCGCTGCGCGCGCGCTCGGCGTGCCGAAGACGACAGTGAGCCGCAAGGTACGCGATCTCGAGGATCGGCTGGGCGCTTCCCTGCTACATCGCACCACGCGCCGGCTCGCCCTGACGGAGGCCGGTACGGTGTTCTTCGAGCACTGCCAGCGTATCGCGCAGAATCTCGATGAGGCCGAGGACGCCGTCCATCAGCTGCAGGGCAGCCCGCGCGGCTGGCTGCGATTCACCGCACCCTACCCGCTGGGCGTCATGGCCCTGGCGCCGATGATGAACGAGTTCCGCGAGCTCTATCCCGACGTGCGGCTGGACATGGTCCTGACCAACGATCTGCTCGACATCGTCGGTGACGAAATCGACGTCGCGTTGCGCTTCGGCGACCTGCCGGATTCCACTTTCGGCGCGCGCCGCCTGGGTGTGTATGACCGCCACGTCTATGCCAGCCTCGACTATATCGCCCGTCATGGCGAGCCCCTCGAGCCCGAGGATCTGCGGGAGCACCGCGCGCTCGTGATGCCGCTGCATCGTCGCGGACAAGCGTACTGCTGGCTGCTGAGCGACGGTGAGCGCAGCGAGGAGTTCCCCGTGCAGCCGGTCGTTATTTCCAATGACCCGTTCGTATTGCGTCCGCTGTTGGTCGGCGGTCAGGGTGTCATGCTCGCGAGCGACGCCGTATTCCAGCCGCAATCCGTCAACGGCAGTATTCGGCGCGTGCTGGCCGGATGGAAGGGCTCCGCCATCGAGCTCAATGCGGTGTTCCCGAAAGGTCATGTGATGTCGCCGAAAGTGCGCGTATTCATCGATTTTCTGAGCGAGCGCCTGTGCCTGGGTTGCTCGTACGAGAAGTGGGACAAGAGCGCCGATCAGGACCAGGAGAAGCGTGAGCGGACGGCTGCCTGACCGCGCCGCGCCGAAGGACGGGAGACGGTCTTCATTGCCCGCGACGATCGATGGCGCCGGCTCGCGTGGTTCGCGGCGCTTTATATCGCGTCGCTGTCGCTCGTCGGCCTTGCGGTCTTCCTGCTGCGCCGCCTGATGTAAATGGCAACCGGGGACATTCCTGATTTCGCATGCGCGAAGTCAGGAATGTCCCCATACATCCGCGTAGCGAAATCGGCAAGCTCCCCGCTGATCAGACGCGTGTCGCCGCGCGCAAGACGCGCTGCCAATGCGGGTAGAACGCGTCCGTTACGCGACTCGATTCGCCGGCCTTGCCGAAGTCCTCTTCCAGCGACGCGAGCATGACGACAGCCGCCGGTATGCCTTTAGTGAACTGCCCGTTCGAAGTGAAACCGATCCGGCCGCTGACCGGCACGTCGCGGACGAGCGATTTGACTGCCGCCACCCTGTCGTAGAGCGCGCTCTGCGGATTGCGGAACGTGTAGCGGCGATCGCCGTCGATGACGGCCCATTCGTCCATGCGGTCGCTGCCGAAAATCACGCCCGCTACATTCTTGATGTCGAGCACCAGCAGGCCGCGCGCCGTCAGCAACAAATGATCGATGTGAATCTGCCCGCCCATGCCGTCGGGCAGCAGGATTCCCGAGGCGACTTCCGCGCCCACAGTCTTGATTACGCGGCGCACTTCACGCTCGGGATGCCTGGAGCGCCGCCGGAGAACGAGAACGATCAGCGCGGTAACCATCGCCGTCAGCAGCCCGAGCCAGAACAGAACGGACGGTGTCGAGGATCTAGAAACTATATTTAATAATTCTTCTAACAACTTGTTATTTAAATGTTTTTACTTAGACTACGATGCCACGCTTCGGCATTATCACACACACCGCGCGCCCGACGCATCGATTCGCGAAATGCTCGCAGTGCATTCGATCCCGTGCGCCGCGAATGTCGCGGTCATGGCGCTTGAAACCTTCCCCGCATCGGCGCTGCAAGCCCATGCAAACACGCTCGGACCGCTTCCGGAAAGCGAACAGCCGAGCGCACCGGCATCGCGAGCTGCTTTCTTCACGTCGGCAAAACCGGGCACGAGCTGCGCGCGTTGCGGCTCGATGAGCACGTCGTCGAGCGAGCGCGCGACGAGCGCGAGGTTGCCGGCGTAGCAACCGGCTATCAGCCCGGCGAGATGAGATGCCTGGATGACGGCCAGCGGCAGCGGGCATTGCGGCGCGAGCATCTCCCGAGCGTCGCGCGTGTCGATGCGCAGCGCCGGCCGAGCCAGCACGCATCGCAGATCCGAAGGGATCGGCACGCGCTCGACAAACACGGGATTGCCGGGCAGCGCCAGCACCAGGCCGCCATAGAGGCTCGGCGCCACATTGTCCGTGACCGGCGAGCCGGTCGCCGCAGCCTCCCCGGCCAGCGCGAAATCGAGCAGCCCGGGGAGCGCAAACGGTTCGGGCAGCAGGGCATTGGCCGCGACCGCCGCGGCGACTGCCGATGCGCCCGACCCGCCCAGACCCGAGCCTGGCGGAATGCCCTTGTCGATTTCGATCTCGATGCCGAAATCGATATCCGACGCTTCGACGAGCTCGAGCACGGCTCGGCCTGCGGTATTCAGCACCGGATCGCGCGGCAGATCGCCGGCGACACCGCCGATACGGACGATGCGTACGCCGCACACATCACTTCGGCGCGCCGTGACGCGATCCACCGGTCCGGTCAGCGCGTGTCCGAGTGCGTCGAACCCGACCGCGACGTTGCCCACAGTTGCAGGCGCAATGGCGACAGCCCGATCAATGACGGCGGGCAAAAAGGAATCCCCGAGGCGCGAACCGCCCCGTTACGCGGAGTTGAAGATCACACAGCCGACGGGAGTCGGCCGCGAAAACGTCAGAAGCGCCGCGGCCGCCGTTCGGCGCGCTCTCTGGCCTCATTGATCCTGAGGCTGCGTCCGCCGAACTCCTGGCCGTTCAGGGCCTCGATCGCGGCGTCGGCATCGCCGCCTTCCATTTCGACAAAGCCAAAGCCGCGTGGCCGGCCCGTGTCCCGATCCGTTATGAGCTTCACCGACTGGACACTGCCGTATTGGGCAAACAACTGGCGAATGTCGTCTTCCGACGAACCGAACGGCAGATTGCCCACATAAATCGTCTTCATTTCAACTCCAGCAAAACATGATGTCGCGGCCGTATGCGGAGGTCCGTGGACGCTGCGATTCCGGCCTGTCTTTTACGATGGTCCCCGCGGCGCGTCCCCTCCGGGCCGTCCCGCAGCGTGAATGAAACCATTGGCCGTCGAGGAACGCAAGAAAAAAGAACGGCGGCATGATGGATCGGAGGGCGGCGCCCTGCGCTAGAATGTTACCGGGAATCCGGGGCTTCAATGACCAAGCTGTTTGTAATCACCGCGGACGTCTCCGCAGCGCGCGAGGCGCGCGAGGCCTCGATCGTCAATCCGATCGAGCGAGGCAGGGTGCTCGGCAGTTTCAGCGACGCGAGCTATCCGGAGCTCATCGAGATCGAGCGCCGCGGCCGCGGCTTCTACGCCTGGGGCGTGCCGCCGGGCAGTCAGAACGTCGCCAACTGGATGTACATGAGCACGGGCGATTACGTGCTCGTCGCTTTCGAGGACGCCTACCGCTTCTTCGCCAAAGTGCTCGGCCGCTACGAAAGCGCGCGCGCCGCAACGGCGATCTGGGGCGAGCCGCCGGCCGGAGAAAACCCCCGCGAGTTTCTCTTCTTTCTCTCCGAGCCGATTCCGGTGTCTTTGCCGCTGAGCGAGCTGCAGGACTACCTGCCGGTCCGCCCGAAGCCTTTCGCCAAGATCGCGGACGGTCGCCTGGACCGCATCGAGGACGAGTTCGGATCACTGGAGCGCTTCGTGCGCAAGTGCGTCCTGAACAAATCCGTGGGCGGGCCGATCCTCGACGTGAGCGGCCTCATCCATGTCGCCGAGCAGCAGGCCGCCAAGCTCAAGGCCAACGACCCGGAGAACGCCAAGGCCGCGCGGCGGCAGATGTTCGAAATCCTCATCCGCCGCCGCGGCCACCCGCGCTTTCGCAATACGCTGCTCGAAGCCTACGAGCGGCGCTGCGCCATCACCAATTTTGACGCGCCGGATGCGCTGGATGCGGCCTATATCATCCCGTATCGCGGCAAGTACACCGACCACCCTTCGAACGGACTGCTGCTGCGCGCCGATATTCACACGATCTTCGACCTCGGCAAGATCGCCATCGATACGCGCAGCATGACGGTCGTCGTATCCGACGAGCTTCAGGACACCAACTACCGGCTGCTCGCAGGCCGTCCGTTACGCTTTCCGCAGCAGCCGCGCCATAGGCCGAGCACCGACGCGCTCGACGTGCACCGCAAGCTGGCCGGGCTCTAGCCAGGGTGTCGAGAAGCCGCGATTTCTTCCGACGCGGCTGGTGACAGGACGTCGATCGCAATCCTGGTCGTCGCGCAGGCAGCTGCGCATTATTCGTATCCGCCGCGACGCACATAGCCTGCGCAGTTGGTCGTAGCTGCGGCTGGCAATGCCTTCTTGTCTCCTTCAGATCTCGCAGAACGCATGCGGGGCCTGCTCGCAGAGCGCTTCCAGCAGCGCCTCCGGGTCTTCGATGCCGCATGCCGGGTCCATGAGGATATCGAGGGAATCGCCGGTGCAGACCAGTTCTTCCCGCTCGCCCGTGATCTCGCCGTCCTCCAGCGCAACGGCCAGCACGAATCCGGTGCCGGCAACGTAGTACTTGAACTCGCTGTCCTCGGGCTCCAGCGCGGCGCGCTCGAAGGTCTTGAGGCACCCGTTCGGGGCGCAGGGGAAGGCGGGATTCTCGCCGCCTTCCGCGGCGCCGGGCACGGCGGCGAGATCAAGATATTCAACCACGTCCTCGGCTTCGCCGAGCGCGAATTCCTGCCGGTGCGCCTCGCCGACGACCGGGAATGCGCGAACCAGGACGCCCGCCTTGGCATGATCCCGTCCGGCCTCGAATGAGCCGTCGAGATTATCGAGCGTTCCGTCCTCGAAATTCCGCGATAGCTCGCCGCAGTAATAGACGTCGCCTGCCGTGTCCTGCGCGAACCAGTCGTCGGTGACCTCCTCCGCGACATACTCGATATCGCCGCTGCTTTCGTCCTCTTCGGCGACCACACCTGCGTCGACCACCACGCGACACTGCACGCCCTGAATTTCCCGCGTTTCGCCCGTCGCATGGACCACGACGATTTCCTCGAAGTCCTCGCCCGCCCGCAGCACGTGCGTATGACCCGCCGCGAGTGAAACGAAGGGATTCGGCGCATGGACCGACGGGATCTCGTCGGGGTTCACGAAACCGAGGGCAGGGTCAAGCAGCGGGTCGGGATGATACCGCTGCTCACCGAGCACGCCGCAGACCTCGCGCCTGGCGGCGCGTTGCTCGTCGCAGAGCTCTCGTTCTTCGTTCGCCGTTGCCCCGGCGTCCCTGCGGCAGTCGCCTCTCGCGCTCCTGCTGGAGATATTCAGGCAATTGGCGATATCCGTTTTGAAGTCCTCCTGAACCTCCAGAGCGCACGCGGAGGCCAGCTGATTTGCCGTCATCTGGCATGCCGTCGCGGCAGTGCCCCCAGCTGGCCAGAGGCCGAAGCCGCACAGCAGAACCGCGAAGAGCGGGAATGCCGGCGACACCGGGAATGAGATTCTTGCCGAACCGTGCTTTTCGTCCATTGTCGTTGCTCCCGTGGCGCGTTGGACGTCAATCCGCTGCGCCTCCGCGGGCAGCCGGAGGCATTGCGGCTGCCTGTTGGACGCCGCGAAGACGCAGGATCAATCGGAGCGGGCGCGCTCGGATGGCGCGGTATGAAAGGCGACGCGGGGTTTCGTTGTGGGCCGTGCAGGGATCGAACCTGCGACCAATGGATTAAAAGTCCAGTGCTCTACCAACTGAGCTAACGGCCCGGCGGGAGTGCGATGATAACCGCTCGCCCTCAAATGACAACCCGGCGGGCGTCGGCATCACGCGTATGACGTCGGATCGGGCGTCCCTGCGGACTCGAAGCCTTGCCGTCGCAGGCGACACGAGTCGCACGAACCGCAGGCGCGTCCCCGGGCATCCGCGCGGTAGCAGGATACCGTAAGGGAGTAGTCCACGCCGAGCTCCGTGCCCCGGCGAATGATTTCCGCCTTCGTCATCGCGATGAGCGGCGCGCGGATGCGGAATCGAGTCCCCTCGACACCGGCGCGGGTCGCCAGATCCGCGAGCTGCTCGAATGTCGCGATGAACTCGGGCCGGCAATCGGGATAGCCCGAATAATCGATCGCATTGACGCCGATGAAGATATCGCGCGCGTCGAGAACTTCGGCCCAGCCGAGCGCCAGCGCGAGAAGGACGGTATTGCGCGCCGGCACATAGGTCACGGGAATCCCCGCCGTGGAGACAGTCGGTACCTCGATGGCCGTGTCCGTCAACGCCGAGCCGCCGATGCCGGCGGTGTCGACGCGCATGATGCGATGTTCAACAGCCTGCAGTTGCTCTACGACGCGGCGCGCGGCGTCCAGCTCGGCGGAGTGTCGCTGACCATAATCGACGCTCAACGCATGGCAGTCGAAACCCTCGTTGCGGGCAATCGCCAGCGTGGTTGCGGAATCGAGCCCGCCGGACACGAGCACGACGGCTTTCTGACGGTCCAATTCGTCAGCGTCCCGGCACGTCGCCCCAGATCAGCTTGTGCAGTTGCACCTGGAAGCGCACCGGAAGCTGGTCGGCGAGAATCCAGTCCGCCAGCGTCGCCGCGTCGAGCTGCTCCCAGCTCGGCGAAAAGAGCACCTCGCAGCGCTTCGTAAGCTCGTGTTCCTCGACCATGCGTTGCGACCATTCGTAATCCGCCCTGTCGCAGATGACGAACTTGACGGCGTCCGCGGACCGCAGCTTCGCCAGGTTCTCGAGGAGGTTGCGATCGCCTTCCCCCGAGCCCGGCGTCTTCAGGTCCATGACGCGCAAGACCCGCGGATCGATCGCGGCGATGTCCAGCGCGCCGCTGGTCTCGATGGACACGCGGTACCCTGCATTGCAGAGTCGCGTCATGAGCGTCAGGCAGTTCTTCTGCGCGAGCGGTTCGCCCCCCGTCACACAAACGTACCGGACGCGATGCCGGGCGACTTCCTCGATGACGTGGTCGACCGACCACCATTCGCCGCCGTGAAATGCATATGCCGTGTCGCAGTATCGGCAGCGCAGCGGGCAGCCGGTCAGCCGCACGAAAACGGTCGGCCAGCCCACGGATTGCGCCTCGCCTTGGAGCGACAGGAAGATCTCGGTGATCCTGAGCCGCTCCGCGGCCGTCAGATCGTCCCTTGAATGCTTCGCAGTCTGCACGTTCACGGCACGGTGGTTTTCAGCATGGGGCGGCCGGGATCGCTGCGAGCGCCGGGAACCCCCGCATCGAGTGCGAGGTTATCCCGGCCTGCGAAACGGCCGGATCAAAGCCGATCAGTGGCCTTCGCGCTCCATCTGCGCGAGCCGCTGCTCGGCCAGGCGCGCAGCAGTCTTGTCCGTGTATTCGCTCGTCACCTGCGACAAGGCGGCGCGGGCTTCGTCCCAGCGGCCCAGCTCGTAGCTGCAGAAGCCGATTTTCAACAGAGCGTCGGGCACCTTCTGCGACCGCGGAAACTGCTCTACCACCTGCTGGAATTCGGGCAGCGCTTCGGCGAACTGGCGCGTCACGTAGTACGTCTCGGCAAACCAGTATTGCGCATTGTCGGCGCGGTCGCTCTGCGGGTAGACGCTCAGAAACTGCTGGAACCCGGAGCGCGCATCCTCGTAGCGGCCTTCCTTCAACAGCTCCAGCGCCGCCTGGTAGTTCGCCAGCTCGCTGCCGCCGGGCAGCGGCAATCCGGATGAGGAATCCTCGAGGCTGCCGCCGCTCCGGCCAGCCGCCGTGGTTCCGCCGGCCTCGAGATCCTGCAGGCGCTGATCGACGTCGAGGTACAGCTCGCGTTGGCGCTCGCCGGAGGTTTCGAGCGCGTGTTGCAGCTCTTCCAGCTCGCCACGCATGCGCCGCTGATCTTCCTCCTGCTGCTGCACCTGCTCCGAAAGATCGAGCAGGCTCTGATTGTCGAGCACGCGCTCGATGCGCGCCATGCGCGACTCCACGTCGCGCAGCCGGATCTCCATCGGATCCACTTCGGGCCCCATGGCGCAGCCCGCCAGCACGGTTGCGGCACCGCCGAGCGCGAGAATGATTTTACCGGGCAACATGCTTACGACCATTGACTACGGCTGGACGATTTCCGTGCGCCGGTTCTGTGCCCAGGCGCTTTCGTTGCTCTCGAATACCTGCGGACGCTCCTCGCCGTAGCTCACGGTGCTGATCTGACCGGCCGATGCGCCCTGTATCAGCAGGCTGCGGCGCACGGCCTGTGCGCGCCGCTCGCCGAGGCCGATATTATACTCCCGCGAGCCCCGTTCATCCGTATGGCCTTCCAGGCGCACGCTGGCATCGGGATTGTCGGCAAGATAGCGCGCATGGGCGGTGATCACGGGCTCGAACTCGGGCTTGATCGCATCGCTGTCGAAGTCGAAGTAGATGATCCGTTCGTCGAGAAGATCCTGATCGACGTCGCTCAAGTCGTCACCGAACTCGCGGCCTTCCTGCACGTCATCCCGCCCCACACCCGTGCTGCGTCCGTCACGATCGACGGCGTCGGGTGCTTCATCCGTGGTCGGTACGGCATCTTCGCCGCCGCAAGCGACGAGCAGCGTGGCGCCTGCCAGGATGATCAGGTATCGAATGCTATGCATGTTTGCTTCCCAAGGCCGCGAAAGGCCACGTTTTTACCACAAATCCCGGCGCGCGGCCATTTGCGCGCCGGCCCGGTTTCGGTCAGTTCGGCGGAAACGGCGACCATACGGGCTCGCGCACGCCGCCTTCTTCGGAAGCGATGCTCTGGCGCACCTGGCCGTCGACGGACACCGTGGCCAGCACGCTTTCGCCACCCTCCTTCGTCGCGTAAATGATCGTATTGCCGTTCGGAGCGAAGCTCGGCGACTCGTCGAGCCGGCCTTCCGTCAATACCTGCAGCGTGTTCCTGTCCACGTCGACGAGGGCGATGCGGTAATTGCCCCGATCGATGTGCACGACCGCCAGCAGGTCCTCGTCGGTCGGCGATACGCGCGGCCGCGCATTGTAATTGCCTTCGAACGTGAGCCGCTCCGCCCTGCCCCCGCGCGCGCTTACGCGATAGATTTGCGGGCCGCCGCTGCGATCGGAAGTGAATACGAGGTTGTCGCCGTCCGGGGTCCAGGACGGCTCGGTATCGATCGCGTCGCTGTCGGTCAGGCGGCGCAGCTCGCGGCTGGCGATATCCATGACCCAGATATCGAGATTGCCGTCCGCATCGGACAAGGTCATCGCCAGCATCCGGCCGTCCGGCGAGAATGCCGGCGCGCCGTTCACGCCGGCGTGCGCCGAGATGCGCACACGATCGCCCGTGCGCAGCGTCTGCACGTAAATCGAGGAAGCCTCGCCTTCGAAGGACACATAAGCGAGTTGCCGACCGTCCGGCGACCATGCCGGTGAGAGGATGGAGGCCGGCGATTCGGCGATCGTCGACGGGTTCTCGCCGTCGGCATCCGCGACGATGAGCTTGAACGTCCGGTCCGGCCCGTTGCCCTCGACGCTCACATAGGCGATCCGCGTCGAGAACGCGCCCGGGATGCCGGTCAGCTTCTCGAAGATCATGTCGCTGACTTTGTGCGCCGAGGCGCGCAGCGCGGCGCGCGTCGAGGGCAGGCGGTAGCCGAGCAGCTGCTCGCCGCGAAAGACGTCGAAAAGCTGAAACTGGATCGTGAAGCTGTCGTCGGACTCCTGGATGAGCTTGCCGACGACGATGACGTCGGTGCCGAGCAGCCGCCAGTCCTCGAAATCGACGTCGCTGCCGGAGGTCGGCCGTTCGAGCATGTCGTCGGGCGACATGGGCTCGAAGTGGCCGCTGCGCTGGAGATCGGCCGATACTACGGCAGCCGTGTCGATCGGTGCATTATCGCCGCTGCCCCAGCCGAACGGCACGACCGCGATCGGCACGGCACGAGCGATACCCTCCGTGATGACGATGCGCAACTCCGCCTGGGCCTTGTCGGCGGCGAACGCGAGAAGCATCAGACAAAAAAATTTCAATCGCATGCTTACGACTCTTTCGCGCTTCAGGAATCCGGTCTGAAAGTTACGGTCAGGTTGCGATCGAACAGCGTCGGGTCCCTCGGCAGGGGCAGCGGCGACGCCCGGTAGACGGCAGCCTCGATGGACCGTACCACGGCCGCGTCGCCATTGCAGGTGCCGACGCGCACGCCCACCACCTCGCCGTTCGGAATCTGGGTCACCTGGACCGTGCAATCCAGACCCGCCGCGGCGCCCGGTGGGCGAACCCAGTTGCGCTCGATCTGCTGCTCGATGAGCCTTTGGTATTCATCGAGGAGGCCCGAGGCCTCCGCGGCCATGCGGCGCTCCTCCTCTGCCAGCTCGCGCTGCAAGGCCGCTTCGCGCTGCTGCCGTTCCTGCTCCTGGCGTTCCGCTTCGAGGCGGGCGAGGCGTTCCTCCTCCGCCTTGCGCTGGCGTTCGAGCTCTGCGAGCCGCTCGCGTTCCGCTTCCTGCTGGCGGCGCAACTCCTCCTGGCGCCGTTCCGCTTCCGCCTGTTGCTGGGCTTCCAGCTCGGCTTGCCGTTGTCGATCGGCCTCTTCCTGGGCGGCCTGCAGACGCTCGGCCTCCTCGTCGGCGCGGCGTTGCTCGGCCAGTTCCTGCTGCCGGCGCAGCTCGGCCTGCTCGCGCTCCTCCTGCAGCGCCTGGAGCCGGCGCTCCTCTTCCTGCTTGGCGAGGCGCGCAGCCTCGGCCTCTTCACGCAGTCGCTGCGCCTCCGCCTCGCGCTCCTGGATCTCTTGTTGCTCGGCGTTTTCCAGTCGGCGCATCTCCTGCTCGATGCGGCCTGAATCCACGACCGTCGCCTCGATGGCGACCTGAGGCGCCGGTGCCCCCGCGAACGGCAGATCACTCAGGGCGCTGAAGGTCAGCACGCTGGCCAGCACCGCATGCAGCAGTAAGGACCAAAGCAGCGCGACCCGGTATTGTCGGACAAAGCTCAGCATTCAGTCGGGGCCGGGAACGAAAGCATTCATCGGCCGGCTATTGACGAATGACTTCGGGCTGGGTCAGCGGATCCGTGATGAAGCCGACCTTCTCCGCGCCCGCCTGCTGCAGCAGAACCATCGCCGTGACGACGGTGCCGTAGGGAACGGCCTCGTCCGCCTTGACGAGCACCGGCGTCTCGGGTTTGCGCCGCAGCACGGCGGCCGTGCGCGCAACCACGGTCGGCGCATCGATGGGCTCGTCCTCCTCGCTGCCGACGTTGAGATACAGGGCGCCTTCCCTGTCCACGCTCAGAACGAGCGGCGTGTTGTCTTCGACGAGCGCCTGGTCCAGAGGTTCAGCGGCGGCTTGCGGCAATTCGACCTCGATGCCCTGCGTGAGCAACGGCGCGGTCACCATGAAAATGATCAGCAGCACGAGCATCACGTCGATGTACGGCACGACGTTGATCTCGCCCATGAGGCGGCGTTTCCTGACACCCATGATTACACCTGTGCCCCGCGCGGATGGCCGTGCCTTTGCAGGATCGTGGAGAACTCCTCCGTGAACGTGTCGTAGCGGATCTCGAGGCGGCTGACCTGGTCGGCGTAACGGTTATAGGCGATCACCGCCGGAATCGCGGCGAACAGACCCATGGCCGTCGCGACGAGCGCCTCGGCGATGCCCGGCGCGACCAGCGCCAGCGTCGCCGTCTGCACGTTGCCCAGACCCACGAATGCATTCATGATGCCCCAGACCGTGCCGAACAGGCCGACGTAAGGGCTCGTCGAACCGACCGTCGCCAGCATGGCGAGATTGTGCTCGAGCCGGTCCATCTCGCGCACCTGCGAAACGCGCATCGCGCGCCGCGACCCGTCGATCATCTGCTCGAGCTGCAGCCCGCCCTGCTTGCGCAGCCGCGCAAATTCCCGGTAGCCCGATTCGAAAATGCCCTCGATGCCCTGCGGCGAACGCTCGCCGGTGCTGATGCGCCGGTACATTGCCGACAGGTCGCCGCCGGACCAGAACGTGCTCTCGAAGCGATCCGCGGCGGCGTGCGCATTGTTCAGCACGCGGCGCTTGTGAAAGATCACGGCCCACGAGGCGATCGAAGCGAGCAAAAGCAACAGCAACACGAGTTGCACGATGAGGCTCGCGTCCATGATCAGGTGAATGATGGAAAGATCCGTGGTCATCGGGCGATCTCCGCATAAAGGGGCTCGGGCAGAGGACGGGGACGAAAGCTGTCGGCGTCCAGGCAGGCCGCGCGGGTGCTGCCGTGACAGAGCAGCTCGCCCTCGGGCGAGCCCCGGTAAATCTCCTGGGCGAAGCTGAAACTGGCGCGCGTGTGGCCGACGATCGAGGCCGTGACGCAGAGCATGTCGTTGAATCGGGCGGGCCGGCGGTAGCGGATGTCGGCGGAGACGATCACGAAAAGGATGCGCTCGCGCTCGAGCAGCCGGTCCTGCTCGAAGCCCCGGGCTCGCAGCCACTCCGTGCGCGCGCGCTCCATGAACTTGAGATAGTTGGCGTAATAGACCACGCCGCCGGTATCGGTATCCTCGAAATAGACACGCACCGGCCAGGTGAACAGTTCATTCAAGCCAGGATCCCTTCCCGCCGGCTTCATTCGGACGTGCGATCACCGAACAACGACAGGCTCGCGGCCGCGTTCTCGGCGGGTGGGGCAGGCAGCCCGAGATGCAGATACGCGTGCCGCGTCGCGATACGGCCGCGCGCCGTGCGCATTATAAAGCCTTGCTGGATCAGGAAGGGCTCGACGACGTCCTCGAGCGTACCGCGCTCTTCGCCGATCGCGGTTGCAAGGCTTTCGATGCCCACCGGACCGCCGCCGAATTTCTCGATGATGGTTTTGAGCAGCTTGCGATCCATGGTATCGAAGCCGTTGGGATCGACCTCGAGCAGATCCATTGCCGCGTGCGCCACTGTCTCGTCGATACGGCCGTCGGCGCGGACTTCGGCGTAGTCGCGCACCCGGCGCAGCAGGCGGTTGGCAATTCGAGGCGTGCCGCGCGACCGGCGCGCGATCTGCGCCGCGCCGCCGGCATCGATGCCGACGCCGAGAATGCGGGCCGCGCGGGCGACGATCTGCGTGAGCTCCGCCGCGGCGTAGAAATCGAGCCGCTGTACGATGCCGAAACGATCGCGTAGAGGCGAAGTGAGGAGACCCGCCCGCGTCGTGGCGCCGACCAGCGTGAACGGCGGCAGATCGAGCTTGATCGAGCGCGCGCCGGGACCCTCGCCGATCATGATGTCGAGCTGAAAATCCTCGAGCGCCGGATACAGCACCTCCTCAACCACCGGGCTCAGGCGATGGATCTCGTCCACGAACAGCACGTCCCTCGGCTCCAGATTCGTGAGCAGGGCGGCGAGATCGCCGGGCCGCTCGAGCACGGGGCCGGACGTCTGGCGGAGGTTGACGCCCAGCTCGTTGGCCACGATATGCGCGAGGGTCGTCTTGCCCAGGCCCGGGGGCCCGAAAATGAGCACGTGGTCGAGCGCCTCGCCGCGGCGGCGCGCCGCCTCGATGAAAATGCCCATCTGCTCCTTGACGGAGCTCTGTCCCACGTACTCGGCGAGCACGCGCGGGCGCAGTGCGCGATCGAACGCCTCGTCCTCCGTGCCGCCCTGCCCCGTCATCAACCGGTCCGACTCGATCATTTCGCGGCCGCGCTCTTCAGGGCCTGACGGATGATCTCCTCGGTGGCGAGACCGCCCGCGGGCACCGATTGCAGCATCTTCGTGACCTCCGGCGGCTTGTAGCCGAGCGCGATCAGGGCGCCGAAAGCCTCGCGCTCCGGCGAGCCTGTGTCGCCGCCGATCAGCACGCCGTCGGAGTCCCTGCCCATCGCCGCGATGCGATCGCGCATTTCCACAATCAGCCGCTCGGCAGTCTTCTTACCGATGCCCGGCACGCGCACCAGCGTCGCGGCATCCTCCTGCTTCACGCACCGGGCGAACTCGTCGACGGTGATGCCCGACAGGATAGCCAGCGCGATACGCGCGCCCACTCCGGAAACCTTGATCAGGCTGCGGAACAGTTGCCGCTCGCCCTCGGTGGCGAAGCCGTACAGATTGTGCGCATCCTCGCGCACCGACAGATGCGTCAACAATCTGAGCTCGCTGCCGATTCCGGGAAGCTGGTAGAACGTCGACATGGGCGCCTCGAGCTCGTAACCGACGCCGTGCACGTCCAGCATGAGCCGCGGCGGCTGCTTGAAGGACAGGCGTCCGTGCAGACAGCCGATCACGGCGAGGCCTGGGTCAGCGGCGTCGCACGAGCCAGCGCCGCTCGCGTGCTGCGCGCGTTGGCATGACACAGCGCCACGGCGAGAGCATCCGCCGCATCCGCCTGCAGATCGCCGCGCAGCCCGAGCAGGGCCCTGACCATGTGCTCGACCTGGGTCTTCTGCGCTCCGCCGCGCCCGACCACGGCGAGTTTTATTTCGCGAGGCGCGTATTCGTGTACCGGCACGCCGCTCGCGAAAGTGGCACAGAGCGCCGCCGCGCGCGCGTGGCCGAGCTTGAGCGCGCTGTCGACGTTGCGACTCACGAACACGCGCTCGATTGCGATCTCCGCCGGCATGAAGCCAGCCATCAACTCGCCGGTGCGCAGGAAAATCTCGCGCATGCGTTCGCCGAGCGTGCCGTCGCCGCTGCGGATAGCGCCGCTCGTGACGTACACGGCGCGCGCTCCTGTCACGTCCACGATGCCGAAGCCGGTGATTCTGGAGCCGGGGTCGATGCCCAGGATGCGCAGGGAGCCCGCAGTCATTTCAGAGCTCCGCCAGGATCTCATCCGGGATATCCGCGTTCGAATAGACGTTCTGCACGTCGTCGAGGTCTTCGAGCGCCTCGAGCAGCGTCAGCATGCTCGCCGCTTCGTCGCCCTGCAGCGCCATGGCGGTCGCGGCACGCATGGTCACCTCGGCCTGCGCAGGCTCGTGCCCCGCGCGGCGCATGGCATCGCGCACCGCTGCAAGCTCCGCCGGATCGGTGAGCACATCGATCGAGCCGTCGCCGTTCGCCACCACGTCCTCAGCTCCGGCCTCTACCGCGGCGCCCATGATGGCGTCCTCATCGACACCGGGCGGAAACGAAAGCTGACCGACCTGGTTGAATAGATAACCGACGGATCCGTCCGCCCCGAGGTTGCCGCCGTGCTTCGAGAAGGCATGGCGCACGTCCGCCACGCTGCGCTTGCGATTGTCGGTCATGCAATCGACCATGATCGCCACGCCTCCCGGGCCGTAACCCTCGTAGCGAACCTCCTCGTACTCTTCGCCGCCGGCGTCGCCCGAGCCGCGCCGGATCGCGCGCTCGATGTTGTCCTTCGGCATGCTGGCGGCCCTGGCCTTGTCGATTGCCAGACGCAATCGCGGATTCATGTCCGGGTCGCCGCCCGCCACGCGCGCCGCCACGGTGATCTCGCGGATGAGCTTCGTGAAGAGCTTGCCGCGTCGCTTGTCCTGCGCGCCCTTACGGTGCTGAATGTTCGCCCATTTGCTGTGCCCGGCCATCGGCAGCCCTAGAAGTTCAGCTTGATGCCGATGTGCAGGCCGGTATCGAAAGTCACGTCGGGCGAGTCGGAGAACTCGCTCTGCACGTTGCGCACGCCGAGATACAGATCGGCTTCGCGCAGCAGGTTGTAGCGGACGTGCGCACCTATCTCGCGGTAATTCTCGACGTCGCTGACGCCGAGCACGTCGGGCGCGAAGTAAACCTGCCCGCCGATGCCGAGCCGGTCGTATTGCGGAAAGGTGTAGTCGAAGAACCCGCCGAGTCCGAGCGCGCCGCCCCGTGAATCGCCCTGGTCGGCATCGACGAAAAAGAGCTTGCCTCCCAGCCCGGCGCGCAAGGGGCGCGCGCCCCCCGCCGCGAAGTCGACGAGGTGCAGCCCCAGATGAACGATGTTGCCCGTGTCCTGATGGTGCAGCCATCCGGCGTCGGCCCTGAGCTGCTCGCCGGAAACCGGCCATGCGTATACGAGGCGCGCGGCGTCGTCATTCACATCGAGCTGCAGGGAGCTCGCGTATGCCGGCTTTGCTGAAACGCCCGCGCCCATGGCAACGGCGGTGGCAGCCAGCAGGGTCATGGATGATTTGGCATGCATCATGGGTCCTTCCTCGAGTGGGCTTCCGGAGGCCACGCCGGACACGACAATTCAAGAGCCTGTGCCACGATGCCGCCGCAGCCCGCCGGCAGCGGAATCGTGAGACAGGCTCAAGCGGGCCGTGGTCCGCGGCGCGGCGCGCAATGCGGGTATGATAGCCGCAATCATGTATCCGCACATCTCGACTTCCGCCGCGCCCGACGCGCTCGGACGAGCCCGCGCGCTCGTCCGCGAGCACGCGCGCGACAGGGCGGACGATGTCGCGGAACGCGCGTCGGACCTGTCGGCGACCGTCGAAACGCTGGGCGCCGATCCGCTCATCGTCACGGCGGCGACGCTGTACCCGCTGCTCGATCGCAGGCTCGTCGACGAGCCTGCGATCGAAGGAGAATTCGGCCCGGAGATCGCGTGCCTGACGCG
>JBOIDB010000170.1:0-52343 GCA_050740235.1 Gammaproteobacteria bacterium | reverse complement strand
GCGCATGTCCTTGTCGACGAGATGATCTTCATCGATAAAGGCCTGGACCGGCAGCAGCTCCACCGCGGTCATGCCGAGTGACGCGATTTCGTCGATGACCTGCGGCTCGGCGAGCCCGGCGAAGCGCCCGCGCAGCGCCTCGGGAACTTTCGGATGCAGCATCGTGTAGCCGCGCACGTTCAGCTCGTAGATGACGGTTTCGTTCCAGGGCGTCTGCGGCCGGCGGTCGTCGCCCCAGGTGAACGCCGTATCGACGACGCGGCACTTCGGCATCGCGTGTGCGTTGTCGCGCCGGTCGAAAGAAAGGTCGGCTCGCGCGCTACCGAGCTTGTACGCGAAGTGCGCCGGGCTCGGCCTGAGCTCGCCGTGTAACGCACGGGCGTACGGATCCAGCAGCAGGTTGTTCGGATTGAAACGCTGCCCTTTGGCCGGCTCGTAAGGTCCGTGAACGCGGTAACCGTACAGCAGGCCCGGCTGCGCATTCGGCAGATAGCCGTGCCAGATCTCGTCAGTGTACGCGGGAAGCGCGATGCGCAGCGCTTCATGCCGGCCCGTTTCATCGAACAGGCACAGCTCGACTTTCTGAGCGTGCGCCGAGAAAAGCGCGAAGTTGACGCCGGAGCCGTCCCAGGTCGCGCCGAGCGGGTAGGGCGCGCCCGTCTCGATGCGCCAGTCCTTCGCGGCGGGTTCGCTGTGAGCGTCCATGCTTCTCAGGCGTCGCGCTCGAACAGCACCGTGGCGAGCGGAGGCGCGGTGATGAGAATCGAATACGGGCGGCCGTGCCATGGCTTCGCGACGGCTTCCACGCCGCCGAGATTGCCCACGCCGCTTCCGCCGTAGGTTTCGGCGTCCGTGTTGATGATCTCGCGATAGAAACCCGGGGCGGGCACGCCGATGCGATAGGCGGTGCGCGGCACCGGCGTGAAATTGCACACGGCGATCACCGGACGCGATCCGTCGCGGTCTTTTCTCAGGAAGCTCAACACGCTCTGCTGGCTGTCGTTGGTGTCGACCCATTCGAAGCCGGCCGGCTCGCAGTCGAGCTCGTGCAGCGCCGGGCGCCCCCGATAGGTCTGATTGAGGTCACGCACCAGGCGCTGCGCGCCCTGGTGCATCGGATCCTGGAGCAAGTGCCAGTCGAGACCCACGTCGTGGTTCCACTCGCGCTCCTGGCCGATCTCGCCGCCCATGAACAGGAGCTTCTTGCCGGGATGCGCATACATGAAACCGTAATAGGCGCGCAGGTTGGCGAACTTCTGCCAGCGATCGCCCGGCATCTTGCCGAGCATCGAGCCCTTGCCGTGCACGACTTCGTCATGACTGAGCGGCAGCACGAAATTCTCGGAAAACGCATACAGAAGCCCGAACGTCAGGTCGTGATGGTGGTACTTGCGATGCACCGGCTCGTGACGAATGTATTCGAGCGTGTCGTGCATCCAGCCCATGTTCCACTTGTACCCGAAACCCAGGCCGCCCAGATAAACGGGGCGCGAGACGGCCGGCCACGCCGTGGATTCCTCGGCGAAGCTGGTTGCGCCGTGCACGCGGCCGTACAGCAGCTCGTTCATGCGCTTCAGGAACGCGATCGCCTCGAGATTCTCGCGGCCGCCGAAGCGGTTCGGCACCCATTCGCCCTCCTCGCGGCTGTAGTCCAGATACAGCATCGAGGCAACGGCATCGACGCGCAACGCATCGGCGTGGTAGCGCTCTAGCCAGAACAGCGAATTAGCCAGCAGGTAGTTCGCCACCTCCCGGCGGCCGTAATTGAAAATCAGCGTGTTCCAGTCCTGATGCAATCCCTGCCGTGGATCGGCATGCTCGTACAGGTGGGTGCCGTCGAAGCGGCCGAGGCCGTGCGCGTCGGTGGGGAAATGCCCCGGCACCCAGACGAGAATGACGCCGATGTCGCTCTGGTGGCAGCGATCGACGAATGCGGCGAATTCCTCCGGCGGGCCGAAGCGGCTGGTAGGCGCGTAGAGGCCGATCGGCTGATAACCCCACGAGCCGTCGAACGGATGCTCGGTGATCGGCAGCAGCTCGATATGCGTGAAGCCCATGCGGTCGAGATACGGTATGAGCCGGTCGGCCAGCTCGGCGTAGCTCAGATATCGATTGCCCTCGGCGCGCATCCACGAGCCGAGATGACATTCGTAAATGCAGATCGGCGCTTCGCGCGTGTTGCGCCACTCGCGCTCCGCCATCCACGTGGCATCGTGCCAGTCGTGCACGGGCAGACCCGAGATGACAGCGGCGGTCTGCGGTGCGCGCTCCGTTTGAAAAGCGAACGGATCGGACTTGAGCGGCAGCAACTCGCCTTGCTGGCCGATGATCTCGAACTTGTAGCGTTGTCCCGGCTCCGCCTGCGGCAGGAAGATCTCCCAGATGCCGTCGCGGTTGCGCATCGCGTGGCGGCGGCCGTCCCAGCGGTTGAAATCGCCGACCACGCTGACGCGCCGCGCGTGCGGCGCCCACACTGCGAAAGCGATGCCATCGACGCCTTCTAGCCGCATCGGATGGGCGCCGAGCCGCTCATACAGATTGAGATGATTGCCCTCCAGGATGAGGTGCGCGTCCAGCTCACCGAGCACGGGGCCGAAGCGATAGGGGTCTTCGATCTCCCATTGCGACCCGTTCGCCTCGAGCCGCAGGCGATAGATGAATCGCTCGCGCTGGCCTAGCGAGGCGGCGAAGAAGCCGGAGTCGTGAATTTTCTCGAGCTCCGTCGCCCGTTCGCGATCCACGACCCAGACACGGCCCGCATCCGGCTGAAATGTCCGCAGCACGAGACCGTCGTCGGTTTCCACGAGCCCGAGCACACGGAACGGATCGGAGCAGTCCCCCCAGATCACGGACTCGATGACTTCCAGTGGCGCGATGGCGTGTGTGACTTCGCGGGGCTGTTTCATGACGCTGAGCTGTCCAGAATGTCGAGGACGCCGCCGATCGGTATAGCAAGCCACTTCGGGCGGTTGGCGGCCTCGTAGCAGATTTCGTAGCAGGCTTTCTCCAGCACGAAGAGCTTGATCAGGCGCGCCGCCGTATCGGCATCGCGCGGAACCCCGGGCGACCCCGCCGCGCTTTCCCGGTAAGCCTCGAGAAACGACGCGCAGAGCGCCTCGCGCCACGCGCGAGCAAGGGCCCGTAATCCCGCCGCGCTGCCGGCGTGCTGATCCGCCTGCTGCATGAGCGTGACGGCGGCCGCATAGTCGAAAGAGCGTAGCATGCCGGCGACATCCCTGAGCGGCGAGCCCTTGCGGCGCCGCTCATCGAGGCCGCGCGCCGGCTCACCTTCGAAGTCGATGATGAATATGTCGTCCTCGACGATCAGCACCTGGCCGAGATGATAATCGCCGTGCAGGCGCGTGACCGCTGCGTCGATGGCGCCGCCGGTTAGCGCATCGATGCGCGCGAAGCATTCGCCGCGGCGCGCGAGCAATGCATCGGCCTGCGCGGCCGCGTCCTGATCGAGGGTGCCGCGAAGCTTGCGCAGTACCGCGAAAGCGCTCCGCGCCTGGCGCCGCGCATCGCGACGCCAGGCATGCGCGTGCTTATCATGCACCGGCTCCGGGCGAAACGCGGGATTGCGCGCGTCGCCCGCGAGCGCGAGGTGCAGCTCCGCGGTCCGGCGGCCGATCAGGCCGGCCTGCTCGAGATAGCTGCCGAAGCGCTGCATGACCGCCAGCGGGTCGTCGTCGGTCAGGCGCGCTTCATCGAGCATTCGCGTCAGGTAGTTGAGCGTGTGACTCCAGCCGTCGCCCTGGTTCGCGACATAAGCCTGCAGCACGCCGAGAGCGATTGTCGTCCCGTCGTGCGCCAGATGCTCGACGGCGCCGAGATGCGCCGGCGTGTTGGCGAATCCGGCGACTTCGCTCAGGAAGCGGCCGATCTCGATCTCCGGATGCGTGCCCGGATGCAGCCGCCGATAGACCTTGAGCACCGCGCGTTGCCCGATGATGACCGAAGTATTGCTCTGCTCGACGCTCATGCGCTGCACCTCGGCCGGGGACGGCAGCTCGAGCCTCGAAAGATGCGCTGACGCGGAGAACCGGATACGCCCGCCATCGTGGTCATCCGGCCCGAGGTCGGCGCGCCCGCGCATGGCTTCGAGCATCGCCAGCGCGAAACGCGGGTCGCCCATGGCATCGAAAACCGGGCCGGTGCGCCGGCCCTGCCGCAGCTTCGCCAGCGTGAACGGCAGCAGCGCGGAACCCGGTGCGGCTTCGGCCTCGAGGCTCATGCCGAGCGGCAGGAAATAGCAATGCGCCGTCTCGACGCCGGCGAGATGCACGTCGATGAGCGCGAGCAGGTAGTCGCCCTGCGCATCGGGCAGCTCCGCCGCCGCGGGGATGGCCGTGCTCTCGATCGAGGAATCCTTGGCTGCGAACCAGCGTTGCCGCGGCAGGTATTCCGGCAGCACATGACCGAGCAGCATCTGCTCTTCGCGCCCGCCGCGCAGGCTGCGCCAGGCCTCGGGCAGCACCAGCGTGACGAACTCGGGCGGCGGCGCCGGGATGTCCTGATGCCAGCGCGGCACGTCGGCCTCGGCCTCGAGCAGGAACCAGAGAAACCCGTGGCCCGTCAGCGTCAGCAGGTACGGCAGCTCGCCGATCGGTGGAAACGGCTCGCGGCCGAGGATCTCGATGGGCACGCGGCCCCTGAACTCGCGCAGGTCGAGCTCGACGGCCTGCGCCGAGCGCGACAGATTGACGACGCAGAGGATGACCTCGCCGTCGTGCTCGCGCAGGTAGGCGTAGATCTTGCGATTGCCGGGAAAGACGAAGCGCAGCGTGCCGCGCCCGAACGCCTTGTGCTGTCGCCGCACGCCGATCATCTGCTTGGTCCAGTTGAGCAGTGAAGATGCGCTGCGCTGCTGTGCCTCGACGTTGATGGCTTCGTAGCCGTAGCCCGGGTCCATGACGGCGGGCAGGTAGAGCCGCGCCGGGTCGGCGCGCGAGAAACCGCCGTTGCGGTCCGGGGTCCACTGCATCGGCGTGCGCACGCCGTCGCGGTCGCCGAGATAGATGTTGTCGCCCATGCCGATCTCGTCGCCGTAATAGACGATCGGCGTGCCCGGCATCGACAGCAGCAGGCTGTTGAGGAGCTCGATCTTGCGGCGGTCGTTGTCCATCAGCGGCGCGAGACGCCGGCGGATGCCGAGGTTGAGCCGCATGCGCGCGTCGCCGGCAAAGAAGTTCCACAGGTAGTCGCGCTCCTGATCGGTGACCATCTCGAGCGTCAGCTCGTCGTGGTTGCGCAGGAAGATCGCCCACTGGCAGTTGGCGGGTATTTCCGGGGTCTGCCGCATGATGTCGGTGATCGGGTGGCGGTCCTCCTGCGCGATCGCCATGTAGATGCGCGGCATGAGCGGGAAGTGGAACGCCATGTGGCATTCGTCGCCGTCGCCGAAATACTGCTGCGTGTCCTCCGGCCACTGATTCGCCTCGGCGAGCAGCATGCGGTCCGGATAGTGACGGTCGACCTCGGCACGGATTTTCTTCAGTATCGCGTGCGTCTCGGCCAGGTTCTCGTTGTTGGTGCCCTCGCGCTCGCACAGATAAGGCACGGCGTCGAGGCGCAGGCCGTCGACTCCCATCGACAACCAATGGTGCAGCACGTTGAGGATCTCGCGCAGCACACGCGGGTTGTCGAAATTGAGGTCGGGCTGGTGGGCGTAGAAGCGGTGCCAGTAATAGGCCTGCGCTTCCGGGTCCCAAGCCCAGTTCGAGCTTTCCGTGTCGATGAAGATGATGCGCGTTTCCGGGTATTTCTGGTCGCTGTCGCTCCAGACGTAGAAATTGCGCGCCGCCGAGCCCTGTTTCGCCCGGCGCGCGCGCTGGAACCAGCGATGTTGATCCGAGGTGTGATTGATCACGAGCTCGGTGATGACACGCAGGCCGCGGTCGTGCGCCGCACGCACGAAACGGCGGAAGTCGCGCATGCTGCCGAAGCGCGGATTGACGCTGCGGTAGTCGGCGATATCGTAACCGTCGTCGCGTAGCGGTGACGGATAGAACGGCAGCAGCCAGATCGCCGTGACGCCGAGGCTCTCGATGTAGTCGAGCTTCTCCAGCAGCCCGCGGAAGTCGCCACTGCCGTCGTTGTCGGCGTCGTAAAACGCCTTGACGTGGAGCTGGTAGACGATCGCGTCCTTGAACCAGAGCGCATCGCTGCGGTCGATCGCGCCATTGTTCGCCACCTGCGCGGGGACAATCACCTGCGGCGACACGATCCCCATTGCATCGCGAGCGGTCATGTCGCCGGCGGCACGATGCGCCAGACCGCGCATGGATTGACGGCCGGATCGAGCCAGACGTGCTGCACCTTACCGTTCCAGCGGAACGAGCCGTCGGTGAGCAGATCCTCGACGGCGACGCTCGCGTGATCGGGCAGGCCGAGCCGCCAGAGGGGCACCTCGAAATGCGCGCCGTGCGTGGCGTGCGGGTCGAGATTGACGGCGATCAGAATCACATTGTCGAGCGACGGCGTCATCTTGCCGTAAACCAGGACGTTCTCATCCCATGCATTGTAGAACTCGACGTTGAGGTGATCCTGCAATGCCGGGTTCTCACGGCGGATCCGGTTCACGCGCCGGATGAATTCCCGGATATTGCCGGGCCGGTCCCAGTCCCAGGCCTTGATCTCGTACTTTTCCGAGTCGAGGTACTCCTCGCGGCCCGGCACGGGCGTGCCTTCGCAGAGCTCGAAGCCGTTGTAGATGCCGTAGACGCCGGACAGCGTCGAGGCCAGCAGGAAGCGCGTCATGAACGCCGGTCGCCCCCCGGTCTGCAGGATCGGCGGATTGATGTCCGGCGTGTTGGTGAAGAAGTTCGGCCGGAAGTATTCGCGCGCCTCGGTGCGCGTGAGCTCTGTCATGTAGTCGATCAGCTCCTGCTTGCCCGTGCGCCACGTGAAGTAAGTGTATGACTGAGTGAACCCGACTTTGGCGAGCCGCTTCATCATTTTCGGCCGCGTGAACGCCTCGGAAAGAAAGATGACGTCCGGATGCCGATCCTGGATGTCGCGGATCATCCACTTCCAGAACGGCAGCGGCTTGGTATGCGGATTGTCGACGCGGAAAGTCCTGACGCCGTGGCCGACCCAGAACAGCACGACGTCGCGCAGCTCATACCAGATGGAGGGGAAGGCCTCGCGATAGAAGTGCACGTTGACGATGTCCTCGTACTTCTTCGGCGGATTCTCGGCGAAACGGATGCTGCCGTCCGGCCGCCATTCGAACCATTCGGGATGCCCGGCGATCCACGGATGATCAGGCGAGCACTGGATGGCGAAGTCGAGTGCGATCTCCAGGCCGCGATCGCGCGCCGCCGCCACGAGGCGCTCGAAATCCTTCAGCGTGCCGAGCTGCGGATGAATGGCGGTATGGCCGCCTTCGGGGCTGCCGGTCGCGTACGGGCTGCCGGGATCGTCGGGCGCGGCTTCGAGCGCATTGTTGCGTCCCTTGCGGTTGGTCGTGCCGATCGGATGGATCGGCGTGAAGTACAGCACGTCGAAGCCCATGTCGCGCACGTAGGGCAGTCTTCCGATGACGTCGTCGAACGTGCCGTGACGCGCGGGATCGCCGCTTTGCGACCGCGGAAACATCTCGTACCCGGCGGCGAAGCGCGCCGCCGGCCGGTCGACGACGACTTCCAGCACACGCTGGTAACTGGAACGGTTCACGCGGATCGCATGCCGGCGCATCCGATCCGCCAGCTCCTCGCTCAAAAGCAGGTCAACCAGCTGCCGGTCACCCTTGTCAGCTTTCTGGCGCGCGGCCTCGATGCGGTCGGCAAATGCCGAGAGTTTCCTGCGCGCCGGTCCGCGCGCGGCCTTCACCACGGCGCGCACCAGCTCGACGCCCTCATCGAGCTCGAGCGCGACGTCCTGGCCGGCGCCGAGCCGTTTTGCGAGATCGTGGCGCCAGGTCGCGAAGCGGTCGCGCCAGGCCTCGATCGAATACTCGTAGCGCGCATTCCGTAACAGCGGAATGCGGCCGCGCCACCGGTCGTTGTCGACGAAGGTCATCGGCGCTTCCTGCCAGCGATCGCCGCCGCTGCGGAAGCGCAGGGCGGCGTCGATGCGTTCGTGCCCGTCGCAGAAAATGTCCGCCGTGACTTCGAGAATGTCGCCGACGACCCGCTTGATCGCATGACGCCCGCCGTCGATCTCGGGCTCGACACGCTCGATGGCGATGCGATTCGCGGCGAGCGCTTTCAGTCTGCGCTCGCTGTCGCGCCTGGACAACGGACGGCCCGCCGGCTCGATCGGCTCGCTCGCGATCAGGAGGCGCGCTTCGAGCGGGGCAAGCGTATACGGTCGATCGATATCGACCGGAGCTCCACCGTCCGATGTGAGGTCGTCGAGCTTGGCGAAGCGCGCAGTGGCGGCACGAAGTCGCCCGGCATCGAGCACGGCCTCGCGCGAGACATGTGGATTCAGCGCCAGGATCGCTGCTTCCGAGGCACCCGAAGGGTGCTCGCGATCGAGACGCAGCAGGACTACGGCATCCGCATGCGGCGCGCTCAAGCGGCGCAGCGATGCCTCATCGATGAGGCTCGCGTGCGTGGCTTTCAGCTGGTTCACCGCCCCGATGAAGGACGTCAGATCGATGTGCGGCCCGGCCAGCTCGCGCTCCCAGTCGCCCGGGCGGGTCTCCGCCACGTGCAGGCGCGTGGCGAAACCGAACTCGTAACCCATCGGCATCATCACACCGTGAGAGAAGAACGCGGCGAACAGGTAGCGCAGCCGGTAGTGCCGCTCGCGCAGCCCCGGATCGAAAGCGCCGGTCTCGGCGGCGAGCCGCTCGGTGTCGTGGCTTTCCGGGAACGCGATGGATGGCGCAATGCGCCTGAATCGCTCGTGTTGCTCGAACAGCCATTCGCCACGAAAGTCCCACCACTTCGCGCTGTTGAACAGTAGATCGAATCCGACGCCGCTCAAGGCTTCCGCCTGCTCGAGCGTGCAGCCCAGCGTTTCGGCGGCGAACACGGCATCGGGTCGTTTCTTGCGAGCGCGGTCGATCAGCGCGTGCCAGACCTCCGCAGGCACCTGATAGGCGGCGTCGCAACGAAACCCGGCGAAGCCCAGCTCGAACAGGCGCTCGATCTCGCGTGAGAAGTGCGCAATGAGCGCCTTCCGGGAGCCGGGCGATGCGTAATCGAGCTCCGCGAGGTCGGTCCACACGGTGGCCTTGCGCGGATCTACGGGATCGACCGCGCGCGGCGCGAGTATCGATCCGTCCGCTTCACGCAGATACCACTCCGGGTGGCGTTCGGCGAGCAAGGCATCGCGCGCCGTATGGTTGATGACCAGATCGATCATTACGCGCAGGCCACTGTCTCGCGCCCGCGCCGTGAACCCGGTCACCGCGGAATCGAATGACGCGCCGCCGGCCACGACCGGATGCAGGCGCGCCGGATCGCGTATCGCATAAATGCTGCCCGATGCGCCCGGTTCGAAAAACGGATTGACGAACAGCCAGTCGAATCCCATGCCGGCGATGCGAGGCAGATGCTCGTGCCAGCGGTCGATGTGGCCGGCGAGCAGGGGAAACAGGTTGTAGATGCGCGGCGGAATGTCGGAGCTCATCGGCTCATGTTCGCTTGGAGTTATCGGCATGCCGGGGCGATTATGCAACACCTGTACCAACTGTGCAGTCCGGCACGTGTTATGCATATATTCGATCTGTCGTTCTTCGTTGGCCGGGATTGACCCCGCACGCGATGCGGGAGTTCCCGGTGATGTGCCGGCAACGAGATTTTTCCGATATCGACAGCGGAGATCAAAAATGCAAAATCACGACAAGCATCGCAGGCAATTTATCGCCGGAGTCGTTGCAGGCGGAGTGGTCCTGCCTGCCGTGCGCGCGCTGTTGGGACGAGAGGCGGTCGCACAGGAGGAACTGCCACAGCTCGAGCTCAATGATCCGATGGCGCAGGCCTTGCAATACACGCACGACGCGAACACGGCAAAAGCTAATCCTGCCTGGGCCGAGGGCGAGATCTGCAGCAACTGTCTGCACATCCAGGGCGAGGAAGGCGCGACCTGGCGCCCCTGCGCGATCTTCCCCGGCAAGCGGATCAACGCAAACGGCTGGTGCAGCGCCTGGGCGGCCAAGACATAGGAAGCAGACATCCCGATTTCAGCGGCGTGATCAGGATTTTCCCAGCAAGGTATCCCCGTTTCCCGGGACGATGCCACGCATGACCGACATCGTTGCGGAGTTACCTGCCCGCCTGGAGAACGCTGCGATTCTCGCCGGAGCCGCGCTCGCGGGGTACCTGGCCTACGGCGTGCTGCGCTGGACATTGCGCCTGGCAACGACGCATGCGGCGGATTTCATCGTGACGCCGCTGATTCAGCGCTGTCGCGCGCCAGTGAGCCTCCTGTTGCCGCTGGTGGCTTTCTACCTGGCGTTGCCGCTGACCGGAATACGCACCGAGACCGGATGGGTCCGACACGTCACGCAGATTGCCCTGATCATGGCCGTCACCTGGCTGCTCGTGCGCTTGCTGCGCGTCGCCGAAGACATCATCGCCGGCCGGCTCGAGCTGCAAGCGGCCGACAACCTGCACGCGCGGGCGGTCCAGACGCAGTTTCGCATCCTGCGCAACGTGCTCGTTTCGCTCGTCGTCGTGCTCGGCATCACCGGCGTTTTGCTCACGATCGACCGCTTCCGTGAGTTCGGCGCCGGCTTGCTCGCATCGGCGGGCATCGCCAGCATCGTGGTCGGCCTGGCCGCGCAGCGCACGCTGGGCAACCTGTTCGCCGGCTTCCAGATCGCCATCTCGCAGCCGATCCGCTTCGACGACGTGCTCGTCGTGGAAGGGCAATGGGGCCGCGTCGAGGAGATTACGTTGACCTACGTCGTGCTGCGATGCTGGGATCTGCGCCGGCTGGTCGTGCCTATCAGCTACTTCCTCGACAAGCCGTTCGAGAACTGGACGCGCCGCACGGCCAATCTGCTCGGCCCGGTCTTGCTGTATGTGGATTACACGGTGGACGTTGTCGCCGTTCGCGAAGAATTGAAGCGCATCGCCGCCGCCAGCGATCTGTGGGACGGCGACGTTTGCGCGCTGGAAGTCACCGACGCCGACAGCCAGTCGGTGCAGTTGCGCGCGCTCGTCAGCGCAAGGAACTCGTCTCAGGTCTGGGATCTGCGCTGCGAGGTTCGTGAAAAGCTCATAGCTTTCATTCAGCGCGAATATCCCGACGCGCTGCCACGCACGCGCACTACGCTGGAGCGCGAACGCGAGGAAAATTCATGAATACCCACGTGATGGAGTGCTGTATGACCGGGGTGATCGCGTCGTTGCTCGGCGTGTCCGCCTGCGCGACCGCTCGCCTCTACGAGGGCCAGGCCCGGCTGACCGAGGACGTGGCGATCATCCAGTCCGCATCGCGCTTGACCGTCCTGTTCAGCCCGAACCCCGTCTACGTCCGAAGCGTCGACGGCAGGGATATTGCGGCGGGTGTTTCCGAGCTCGTCGTCGAGCCGGGTGAGCATACGCTCGTAGCGCGCTGCCGGGCGAATCTCATCTATGGCTCGACGCACACGCTGGAGCTCGACCTGCAGGCGGGCAATACCTACCGTCTCGAGAGCGTGGCGAACCCGACGACACGTTGCTCCGTGCGCGTCCGCGCCGAGTGAACCGGGCGACCACGGCATTTCCGCACGCAAAACAGCGATTCACGTGTTTGTTAACCAAAACGCGTCGGTGTAGGGTCGAATTCATTCGACGAGTCGTGCCGGCAGCGTTTTGCCAGCGATACATACGGTGCGCGACTTGTAGGCTGTCGTGTCAACCTGGCTGATGATTCGCGGCCCATCACATCGACGAGAGACGGGAACAATGGATGCAGCGCACGCAATAGAAATCATTCGCCCGCTCAGCGAGGGAGTCGATCCCGGCACGGGAGAGCTGCTGCCCGAGGGCCACGTGGTACAGAAACCGGATGTGATTCGCGCGCTGCGCGATACGCTCGGCGTTCTGGAAGCGGAAGTCGAGCGACAGCACAGGAAGCGCAATCAGCCAGCCAAAGCCGGGATGCCCTGGTCCACGTCGGAGGACGAGCAGCTCGCAAACGCGTTCGATGGCGGCACATCGCTGGCGGATCTGGCGAAAGCGCATGAGCGTACGCGCCTTGCCATCCACGCGCGGCTGGTCAAGCTCGGCAGACTGAGCGAGGACCAGCAGCGCTAGCCGGGAACCCAGGCGAAACGGCGCGCCGGCCTCAACTCGCTTTCAGGTGCCTGACCGGGCTTTCCGCCGGCGGCAGCAGATCGGCTGTCTCCAGCAGCTCGCGGGCGGCGGCCTGCGTTTGCCCGCGCAAGGCCTTTGCTCGCGCCAGTGCGAAGCACAGTGTCGTGCAATCGTTGTGGTAATAGGCCAGCTCGAGCGCGTCGATCATGACTTCGATAGCGTCCAGGCCGCTCAAGCCGTCGCCGCTTCCTCGTGGGCCCACGCGCCGGATAGTGTGCTCGCGAATCGCCGCGATGAGCGTTTCGGGCTCGGGCCGATCGGGCGCGCTCAGCAGCTCGAGCACGCCCTTGTCGAACTGCTTTTCCAGTTCGCTGAAAATCGCACCGAGAATGTCCTGTCGGTCGCGCATGACTGCCGTTCCTCCGTCCGCGTTCTCGGCAAGTCCGCTGGAGGAGGAGCGCTTGACTACTGGGGGTATTGCCGCGACGGCCCGGGAGATTCTCGGGCCGCCTGTCGGAGCCGGCAGGTTCGGCAACCCCGCTGTCCTAGGAATCATCCCTTAGACCGGTAGTTTTGCGCCCCCACCTTTCAGTGGGTTTGCCTTTGTCGTGAGGCGAATCATGGACAGGCGTTATGACAGTGTCAATTGTCGCTATTCGCAGACAATGAGCAGACAATGGCACACAAATTGCGTGCGGTAACCGGGAACCGGCAGCAGCATCTTCCGGTCGCGCGTTGCCGCCGAAGCCTCTGTCCGAATGAACGCACGAAACCTTCCGCTGATCGTCGGCCTCGTGCCGATCGTCGCGATCAACATCTGTTACTGGCTGGCCGCGCAGAACGGCAGCGTGCCGAGCTGCGTGCCGTATCTCGAGGGGTGCACCTCCGTCAGCGCGACCGGGCGACATCCGCCGGCGAGCTTTCTGTTCCGGGCGACGATGCTGCCGATCGCCACGCTCATCATCGTCTACTGGAGGCTTTGCGCCGCATGGCTGAAGGCGCTGGGCGTGGCCGGCCGGGTGCGATCTCGTTCGCTGTACGCGGTCGGCGGTACCGCCGGGCTGTTTCTGATCCTCTACGTGACTTTTCTGGGATCGGAGGGCGACTTCTACAATCTGATGCGCCGCTATGGCATCACGGTTTTCTTCGGCTTCAACTATCTCGCCCAGCTCCTGCTGGCGGAGCGCATGCTACAGGCGGCCGCCAGCACGGCAGCACCGCCCGCGCTTAGGCGGATCGGGCGCGTCAAGCTCGCCATATGCGTCGTGTTGATGGCCATCGGGCTGGCGAGCATCCCGGTCATGAATTTCGTCCTCGAGAAGGACCGCATCCAGAACGTCATGGAGTGGAACTTCGCGCTGCTGATGTTCGCCAACTTCGCGCTGACGTGGTTCGCCTGGCGCGCGACGGCCTTTCAGGTGCGACCGAGCGTTCGCAGTCTCAGTGGGTAGACGGGATCGGCGCGCGAATCGGACCGCCTTTCGGGCTTGTGATCGTCTTCGGCGACGGAGGTCTCGCCGGCCGTGCTCTCCGCCTCCGCCGCCGGGCGCTCCTGTCGCCCCTGGCGGATGTTCTTGCGTCCCTTGCGGCTTTCCCGCCACTTCGCCTCGCAGGCCTCCGCCGGCGACAGGAGATCTATATCCTTGAGCGAGC
This sequence comes from Gammaproteobacteria bacterium, assembly GCA_050740235.1. GTDB lineage: Bacteria > Pseudomonadota > Gammaproteobacteria > Steroidobacterales > JACDCP01 > JACDCP01. Next base: position 38,487 of record JBOIDB010000170.1, on the reverse strand, counting down.
GGCCGTGCAGGTCGGACGGCCGCACGCGCAGCATCTTCGCCCGTTGCAGCGCGGAGCGGAAAGTGGCGCACTCGCGATGGTAGTAGCACAGCTCGAGCGCATCGATGATGAGGTCTATGGCATCGTCGGGACCCGCGCCGCTGGCGGGAGGGCCGACGCGTCGCAGCGTATGGTCCTGAATCGCGATGACCAGCGCTTCCGGATCCGGGCGGTCTTCGGCGCACAGGATGTCGATGACCCCGCGTTCGAAGCTTTTTTCCAGGTCTCCGAAAATTTCGCCCAGTATTTCCTGCCGGCTACGCATGACGATTACTCCCTTGCATGCTTTCCTGGCCTTTGGTGCTTTCTTCTGGCATCCCGGCTTGCCGGCGATTCACTGCCGTCTCGGCCAGGCATTCGGGCAATCCCACAGTCTCTCGATTATCGGTGAGTGTGCCATGTCGATATGAATGCATGATGAACAGCCTGTGCCGCGCCGTCAAACGTCGCAAATCACCGACAGATTCTTGTGCTCGCGCAGCATGCCGTTTGCGGCTAATCTGTCCGCGCTTTCGCAGCCGGTATCGAACATGACAGTGGAATCTCGTCTTCGCGCAGCCTTGCTGTCTGCATTGCTGATTCCGGCTTGCGCGCTCGGCGCGAGCGCCGAAACCGCGGAGCGTGACTACCGCTTCTCCGACGCGCACCTGCATTTCGTCGATTATTTCCAGGCTTCCGACGGCGCGGCGGCGCTCATCGAGGCGATGGACGCGGCAAACGTCGACCACGCCATGCTGTGCGGACTCTCGGTGGTGAAGAAGTGGGCGGAGAGCGAGCCGCAGAAGCCCGAGTACGTATTCGGCGACGACGCGTCCGTGTACTGGTACAGCCTCACGGATGCCATAGTCGCGCGAGCGGTGCTGAGCCTGCCGGCGGAACAGCGCGCGCGCCTGCACCCTTTCATCAGCGGCTTCAATCCGACCGACAAGAACGCCGTGGATCACGTGCGCCGCCTGCTCGAGTGGTATCCGGGTCTCTGGCAGGGCATCGGTGAGATCGTCACACGGCACGACGACCTGACCGCGTTGACGGATGGCGAGCCTCCGCGAGCCAACCATCCCGCCCTGGACCCGGTCTATGCGCTGGCGGCCGAGCACGATCTGCCCGTGCTGGTGCACAGCAACATCACCTCGGTGCGCATGAAGGAACCGCTGTATCTTCAGGAGTTCGAGGAGGCGATCGCCAAGCATCCGCGCACGAAATTCATCTGGGCGCATGCCGGAACCAGTGAGGCGATCAACCGGCGCATCGACCTCGAGTTCCTCGACAACGAGATCGAACGCCTGCTGGACGCCTATCCGAACCTGTGGATAGACCTCTCCTGGGCGGTGCTCGACGACTATCTGCTCGGCAAGCAGGATCGCGTCAATTCGCGCTGGCTGCGCCTCATCGAGCGCCATCCGGATCGCTTCATGTTCGGCTCGGATCTCATCGGCCGCTTCGAGGGGATGGGAGAAAAGCTCGGCGCATACGAGGATCTGCTCGACGCGCTGAGCCCGCAGAACGCGCGGCTCGTCGCGCGCGAGAATTTCCTGAGCGTGTTACCGAAGTAAACGTCGCCGGCGGGTTGAAACCCGCCCTGCAGGGATGCAGCGTTTCTTCATAGGGCCGGTTTCAACCGGCCTTCCCGAGGACGCTGACCGGATGAATCCGGGCCTACGTCAGCGGCCAGACGAACGGAATGATCGTCACGGTGGTCACGCCGAGCAGCAGATTGAGCGGCAGCCCGAAGCGCGTGTAGTCGGCGAAGCGGTAACCGCCCGGGCCCATGACCATCAGGTTGGTCTGATAGCCGATCGGCGTGGAGAAGCACGCCGAGGCGGCCATCGTCACCGCGATCGCGAACGGCATGAGGTTCAGACCGAGCTGCGCCGTGCTCGCCAGCATGATCGGGTACATGAGCACGGCGGTGGCATTGTTCGACATGAGCTCGGTCAGGAGCATCGTCACGGCATAGACGGCGGCCAGCAGCAGCCAGGGGTTCTCGCCGGCGAGACCGAGGAAGGCATGCGCAACGGTGGCGCCCGCGCCCGAGCTCTCCATGGCCTTGCCGATGCCGACGGCGGCCGCGATCACCAGCACGACCTGCAAATCGATGCTGTTACGGGCCACGTTGACGGACACGCAGCGGGTTATGAGCATGAGGCCGGCGCCGACCAGCGCGGCGGTGAGGATGTCCAGCCACTCGAAACCGGCGGTGACCACGATGCCGGCGAGGATCGCCCAGGCGAGGCCCGCGCGCCGATGATGCGGCGGCGCCGCGCCGCTGATCGGCCGTAACAGCAGGAAATCGCGAGAGTTGCGCTGCTGCTCGACGAACGACTCGTCGGTTTCCAGCAGCAGCGTGTCGCCGCCCTCGATGTCGATGTCGCCGATCTTGCGCGCGATACGCCTGCCGCCGCGCGCGACCGCGATGACCACCGCGCCGTAGCGCACGCGGAAGCGGCTTTCGCGGACGTTATGACCCGCGACGGGAGAGCTGGGCGAAACGACCGCCTCGATGAAGCGGCGGTTCGGCCGCGGCGAGTCCAGTTTGAAGATCTGGTTGGTAGCCGGGCTCAAGCCCCGCATTTTCTGCAGGTCGATGATCGAGTCGGTGATACCGGCGAACACGAGCTGGTCCTCGGCCTCGAGCACCTCGTGCGGCGAAACGGCCGGTATCAGCCGCCCGCGCCGTTCGATCTCGATGAGATACAAGCCGGGCAGATGGCGCAGACCGGCAATTTCGACCGACTTGCCGATCAATGGGCTGTCGGCCTCGACGCGCATCTCCACCGTGTATTCGCGGGCATTCTTCAGACGTTCCAGGGGGGCGATACGCGTCGGCAGCAGTGGCGGCCCGAAAATCAGCACGTACAGAAAGCCGACTGTGGCGCAGGGCACGCCGATCCAGGCAAGCTCGAAGAAGCCCAGGCCGCGCTGGCCCGGCGTGTCGAGCAGGAGGCCGTTGACGATCAGGTTCGTGCTCGTGCCGATCAGTGTGCACGTGCCGCCGAAAATGGCCGCGTAGCTCAGCGGGATCATGAACTTCGACGGCGAGAAGCGATGCTTGCGCGCCCAGTCCAGCACCGCAGGGATGAAGCTCGCAACGACCGGGGTGTTGTTGACGAACGCGCTCATCGTCACGACCGGCAGCATCATGCGGGACAGTGCACCACGCAATGTTTGCGCGCGGCCGAAGACATGCTCGACGAGCAGGTGCAGCGCACCCGACTCGCGCAGTCCGGCCGCGATGACATACATCACCGCCACCGTCAGCATGCCTTCGTTCGAAAAACCCGCCACCGCCTGCCCGGGGGTGACGACCCCCGTCGTCAGCAACAGAACGAGACCGGCGGTCAGCAGCATGTCCGGCGCGACGCGCGTAAACAGCATGCCGCCGATGCAGCCGGCGAGCACGCCCAAGGTCAGCCAGGCGTCGAGCGACATCAACGATCTCCCTTCGCAGATTGTCCGGCGCAGCAGAATGCATCCGCTTCGATCTCGACGAGCATGTCCGGCGAAATCAGACGGCTCACCTGCACCATGCTCGTGGCCGGGCGGACGTCGCGGAAGAATTCGGCGTGCGCTCGACCCACCGCCTCCCAGTCGTCGATGTCGATGACATACATGCGCGTGCGCACGACGTCGGCCATCGTCGCGCCTGCGCGTTGCAGTGCAGTTTCGATATTGCGCAGGCATTGCAAAGCCTGCGCGTGGACGTCGCCCGGACCGACGATACGGCCTTCCGGGTCAGTGGCGGTTGTCCCCGAGACGTGCACGTGAGGCCCCACCCTCACCGCACGCGAGTAGCCGACGAGCGGCTCCCACCGGGTGCCCGACGCGATGTTCCGACGCTGCATGCAGCCCTCCCTCTGAATCGAGGGGCTGAATTCTATACGCGATGGCCGGCGGCTGCTCAGGGCCCGTTCGCAGAAGCCGGAACCACGATGCTCAGGCCGGCGAAGCCGGCGTCCGCGGCGTCCTCGTCGACGCGCTTTCCCGTGTCATCGATGAACTCGTAGTGTCGCGAGAATTCGCGGCCGGCGAAAAAACGGATGGAGAGCTCATCCAGAACGCGCAGCTCCCCGCCCACGGTGGCCCGCCAGGCGCGCGCCTCGAAGTCGAAAACGCTGCCTGCGGCTTCATTGAACGCATGCCAGCGGTGGCCGGCGGGCGCGAGCGAGGCGAACCAGTGCACGCGCGGATTCTGCTCATAGGCGATCCCGGGATCGGGCGCGACGAGCCGCAACTTCCAGCCGCGTGCCGATTCGAAGATTGCGCCGCCGGTCGGGTAGAGCAGCGGGCGGCCGAAGCGCCGATCGTATGCCACCCCGGCCGTCCAGCGCAGCGTCGCCGAGCCCGCCGTGATGAAGTCGAGGCGTGCCGTGGCGTGGATATCGTCGCTCGTATAATCCGCCGGTTCCTTGAAGCGGTTCGAGGAGCTCGCCACGCCGGGCGCGACCTCGGCATGGATCCGGTACGAGTCGAGGTCGTTTTGCCACGTCAGCGGCAGCCGCAGCCAATGCAGATCCCAGTCACGGGATTCGAGCTGCCTGAATTCGTATCGCGTGTAACGGTAATCCAGACCGGCGCTCAACCGCCCCGGGCCGAGCGCGAAATCGCCGAAGCCGGCGGCCAGCCCGTATTCCCTGCCGCGAATGCCGGCCCGCGAGCCGAAGTCTTCGTCGGAGCCGAGCAGATAAGTCGCCCGCAGAAAACGTCCTGATTCATCCGCATCGGCCGGCCACGCGGCGGCCGATGCGAGCAGCAGGCTCATGAAGGCCGATGCGTAACTGAACATGCTCGCCGGTCGAAAAAATGCATCCCGGCCCGATCATAACCCGCCGGGAATTGGCAGGCCGGACGACGCCGATTATCATGCGTCGGTGCATCCCACGCGACGCCCAATGATGAAGCTCGCCCCGATCGGCGTCTGTGCGGTCCTGGTCATCGCCTGCACCGGTCCGTCCGCGCCGGAACCATCGGATGAGGCGGCGCCCGGGGCAGTCACGAGCGAGGATGAAATCGAGGCCGCGCGACAAGCCATGCCGCATCCGGATTTCGAAGCGAGATCGCGCATCGAGCCCGGACTCGATGAGCAAGCGGCCAGCGCCAGGGCCGATCTCGCTCAGCGCCTCGGCATCGATGAGCAAAGCATCGAGGTCGTCCAGGCAATTGCCGTCACGTGGCGCAACTCCGGACTCGGTTGCCCGGAGCCGGACATGCGCTATATGGATGTGTTGACGCCGGGCGTGCTGATTCGCCTCAGATCGGGTGACGCTTCATACGAGTATCACGGCGGGCGGCAGTCGAAGCCGTTTCTCTGCGAGCCGCCCGGACGAATCGAGGAGCCGCTGCCGTCCGCCAGATACGACGACGGCACGTGACTACGACCGTCACTTAACGAGACGAGTCGCCGGCCAGCGCGTAGAGCAGGTCGACGTAAGCCTTCTCGATATCCGCCAGCCCCAGAACTTTTGAACCGTCCTTCGGATAGATGACCATGTATTCATCGGGCCCGTGGGCGCCCGATCCGTGCCCGAGCCCCGCGAAGACCAGCGGCAGATCGAGTCGCTCGGTGAACTGGTAAAACGGCGCGCTGCCCGCAATGCGTGGGCTGACCGAAGGCGGCTCCGAATACTTGTTGATGACGCTGATCGCAGCCTGCACCAGCGGGGTCTGGACGGACGTCTGCGCCGGGGGATAGCCCGACAGCTTGCGAATCTCGATATCCGCGAAGCCCTTTTCGTCGAGGAATTCGCGGATCATGCGCAACGCGTCGTCAGGATCCATGTTCGGCGGCAACCGCGAGTCGACCTTCGCGGTCGCCTTGTGCGGCAGGATGGTCTTGACGCCTTCGCCCGTGTAGCCGCTCCAGATTCCGTCGATATTGAGCGTGGGCATGTAGAGATAACGCAGAATGGCCTCGCGGCCTTCGAGACCGTCGATGAATTCATCGACCTGCAGGACCTCCTTGAGCTCCGCCTCGTTCCAGTCGTCGAGCATGCCGTTGATGAGCCGCTGCTCCTCGAGCGTGGGCGCGCGCACGTCGTCGTAATAGCCGGGAATCAGGATCGTGTTGCCGTCGGCGGACGTCATCGTTCCGAGCGCGTGCAGAAGCCGCCAGACCGGCGAGTCGACCAGCGCCTTCAGCGAGCCGTGAACCTCGTGCGCCTTGGGTCCGCCCTGAGGGCCGCCGGTCGCTTCCATCTCGAGGTACAGGATGCCCTTCACGCCGAGCGCGAGGTCGGTGTTGCCTTCCGGCGTCTGCGAGTTGAACGGGAAAAACACGCCGTCCGCCGTGCGCAGCCTCTGCTCGTAACGGTCGATGATCTGCGGATAGTGCGGCGAGCCGAGCTCTTCCTCGCCTTCGGCGGTGACCATGAGATTGACCGGCAGCGTCCCGGTGACCTCGATGACGGCCTCGATCGCGTTCAGCAGCGCGCGCTCGGGCCCTTTCTGATTGGTGGCGCCCCGCGCCATGAGCACCTTGCCGTGATCGGTCTCGACGACGTTGCCGGCGAACGGCGGCGTTCGCCAGTCGGCAGCCTCGACCGGTTGGACGTCGTACATCATGTAGAGCATCAGCGTCTTGTCGACACCGGCGTCGTAATACCCCCAGACGCCTGGATGGCCCTCGGTGGGCACGAGCTCGGCCTCGGCGAAGCCGAGCGACTCGAGATCGCCACGCACCATCTCCGCCATCTCGCCGATGCCGTCGTTCTGGGCGCTGATCGAGCGCTGCCGGACCCAGCGCTGCAGCTCCTCGACATGCTTCTCCACGTGGCCGTCGATGTACGCGTAAATGTCGTCGTGGCTGCCGGCATACGCCGGCACCTCATCCGCTTCGAACTTATCGTCGGTGGCGATCTCGAATTTCGGCGGCTGGACGGCCTGGGCGATGAGGCTCGCCGGCAGGAAGGCCGAGGCGAAGAGTGCGAGGGCGCTGGCTCGGCGCATGGCCTTCTCCAGAAACAGGGGGCGGGGCGGCTCAAACCCCGAAGCTGCTAGAATCGTCATACCAAAGACGGGCTCGCACTTCATACCAGTCCGCTCAGATTCATTCAAGCCATGAATTCCCTGCTTCACGAGCTCAGAAGGCGCAAGGTTTTTCGCGTGGCAGCGACCTACGGGGTCGCCGCCTGGCTGATCGTCGAGATCTCGTCGGTTGTGCTGCCGACCTTCAATGCGCCCGAATGGCCGATGCAGGCGATCACGCTGCTGGCCATCCTCGGCTTTCCGCTCGCCGTGGCGCTCGCGTGGGCGCTCGAATGGACGCCGGAAGGCATCAAGCCCGATCGCGAGGTCGATGACCAGAGCCGCGTTGCCGGCGGCCGGCATCTGAACTTCGCCCTCATCGGTGTGCTCGCTACTGCCCTCGCCGCATCCCTCGCGCTGCACCTGCTCGATTTCGGATCCGGCGCCGGGAGCGCGGGCGGTATCGCGGGCTCGCCCGGCAGGTCCATCGCCGTGCTGCCGTTCGAGGTCAGCAGCATGAGCGGCGAGACACCCACATTCCTCGCCGACGGCATCCAGGACGACTTGCTGACGCTGCTGGCGCGCATAGAGAGCCTCAAGGTGATCTCGCGCACGTCGGTGAACGAGTACCGCGACTCGCCGAAGAACGTCCCCACGATCGGGGAGGAGCTCGGCGTGTCGACCGTGCTCGAAGGCCAGGTGCAGCGGGCGGGCGACAACGTGCGCATCAACGTGCAGCTCATCGATACGGCCACCGACGCGCATCTCTGGGCGCAGAGCTACGATCGCCGCCTCACGGCCTCGAACATTTTCGCCATCCAGAGCGAGATCGCGGGAGCGATCGCCCGGGAGCTCCAGGCGACGTTGTCGGCCGAGGACCAGGCGCGGCTCGCCGACCAGCCGACCGAAAACCTCGATGCCTATCTCGAATACACGGTCGGCAAGCAGGAGATGGACATGCGCACCAGCGCCGCGCTCGAGAGCGCCGTCGAGCATTTCGAGCGCGCCGTAGAGCTCGATCCCGGCTATGCGCTCGCCTACGTCGCGCTCGCGGATAGCTACAACCTGCTCAACGACTACGGCAACCTGAGCCTTCAGGACATGCTCGAGAAAGCCGTGCCCGCACTGGCCGAGGCCATGAAAATCGACGACCGGCTGGCGGAAGCCTTCACGTCCCTCGCCAACCTGCGCACGAAGCAAGGCGACATCGAATGGGCGGAGCCCGTCTATCAGCGCGCGCTGGAGCTCAATCCGAACTACACGACGACCTACCTGTGGTACGGCGGCCTGCTGCGCGACGCGCTCGGCCGGCCCGAGGAGGCGCTCGCGCTGCACGAAAGAGGGCTCGAGCTCGACCCGCGTTCGCCGCTGATGCACGTCAACTACGCGTCCGACCTGGCGGCGCTGGGCCGCACCGCCGAGGCCAGGAAGGCACTCGAGCACGCGATGGAGCTCGATCCGCAGCACCCGAGCGCGTATGCCACCATGGCCTCGTTCCACTACTTGATCGCCGGCGAGCCGGGCGAGGCGATCCGCTGGCTCGAGAAGTGGATGGCACTCGACCCCGGCAATCCGGGCGCGGCGGCGATGCTGGCGCGCATCTACATGGATCTCGGCGACACGGATGCGGCGCGCCAATGGGTCGAGCAGGCCGTCGAGACCGCGCCGAACAACCTCGACGCCGAGTACACGCGAATGATGCTCGGTCTTTACCTGCGCGATCAGGCGGCCGCGGAAGAGTCCGCGCGCGCGATGCTGGAGGTCAAGAGCCACGCGCCGCTCGCAATGATCGTGCTGGCGAAGGGCGATCTCGACGCCGGCCGCGCGGACGAGGCGCGCGAGCGTTATGCCCAGGCTTATCCGGAGCTCCTTTCAGGCCAGCCGGACGTGAGCATCGCAAACACACAGGCGGCGACCGATCTCGCGCTGGTGTTGCAGCAGAGCGGAGAGCGCGAGCAGGCCGACCGCCTCCTCGCCGCGGCGCTGGAAGCGATCGGAGACCTGCCGCCGGGCAGCCTCTACCGGCCCGGCTACGGCCGAGCCCGGGCGCTGGCGCTGCAGGGCCGATCTGACGAGGCGCTGGCCGCGCTCGAGGAAACGTTCGCCGCGAGCCGTGCCTGGTGGTGGGCGGCGGAGGTCGACCCCGCGCTCGAGTCGCTGCGGGACGAGCCGCAATTCCTGGCGCTCATGTCGAGCATTCGCGACGACATGGAGGCGGCGCGCGCCAGGCTGGCCGCGAGGGAGCCGTCCCGGGCCGGCTCCTGAAGCCGGAAACTTCCGCCTGCTACGCGGCCGGCTCGCGATGCAGCGCGGCGGCCGCTCCGCCGCCGTTGCGTTCGTCGAGCGCCACGCTCTTGACCAGCGCATACACTTGGCGGCCGGCTTCCAGACGCAGGTCCGCGACCGACTTGCGCGTCACGCGCGCCAGCAGGAACGCGCCGCCCAGGTCGATGCGCAGCTCCGCGCCCGGGCCGTCGTCGCTTTCGACGAGCTCGGTGATGCGTCCCTTGAACATATTGAGGGTGCTCAGGCCCGCGGGCGGGAGAACGCCGACGATGACGTCCCGCGCGCGAATCCGCACGCGAATCGCTGCGCCTTTCGGCATGTCGAGGCGCGGCACGCGCAGCTCGCCGCCCACGAAGCTCAAGTCGGTCAGCGCGAACTCGTCATCGTGCGCGGCGACCGTGGCGTCGAAAACGGCGCCCAGCTCGCCGCGCCCGGTGCCGCGCGGATCGGGGCGGCTCATGATGTCGCTGACCGGCCCGCAGGCGGTGACCTTGCCGCCGGACATCAGCGCTACGGTCGTGGCGAGGCGGGCGACTTCCGCGACGGCGTGGCTAACGTATACGATCGGTACGCGGGATTCGTAACGCAGCCGCTCGATGTACGGAAAGATCTCTTCCTTGCGCGCGGCGTCCAGCGACGCGAGCGGCTCGTCCATGAGCAGAATGCGCGGGCTGGCGAGCAGCGCGCGGCCGATGGCGACCCTCTGTTTCTCGCCGCCGGACAGCAGCCCGGGTCGCCTGCGCAACAGCGGCCGCAGGCCGAGCATCTCGAGCACCTCCTCGAGCCCGACGTAACGCTCATCGGCCGGGCAGAACCAGCGCCCGTACAGAAGATTCCCCCGCACGCTCAAGTGCGGCAGCAGGCGCGGCTCCTGAAAGACGTAGCCGACCCGCCGCCGGTGCACCGGCACATCGATGCCGAACTTGCTGTCGAACAGCGCTTCGCCGTCGAGCTCGATACGTCCGCGATCGGGGCGCAACAAGCCTGCTATCGCGTTCACCAGCGAAGTCTTGCCGGCGCCGGACGGGCCGAACAGCGCCAGCAGCCCGCCTTCGCAGGCGAAGCGGGCCTCGAGCCGGAAGGTGCCGAGGCGCCGCGTGATGTCGACCTCAAGCTTCATGGCCCTGCAATCTGCGGTGCACGCGGCGCGCCAGGACTTCGGAGGCCATGATAGCAGCCAGCGAAAGGACGATGGCCAGCACGGTGAGCCGCAGGGCCGCGGCTTCGCCGCCGGGCGACTGCAAGAAAGAGTGCATGGCAATAGAGAGCGTGCGCGTTTCGCCCGGTATGCTGGAGACGAACGTTATGGTGGCGCCGAACTCGCCGACGCCGCGCGCGAAAGACAGAATCGCGCCGGCGATGATTCCGGGCATCGCGAGCGGCAATGTGATCGTCAGAAACACCCAGGCGGCGCCCGCGCCGAGAGTGCCGGCGGCCACCTCGAGACGGCGGTCGATGGCCTCCACCGACAGGCGGATCGCGCGCACCATGAGCGGAAAGCCCATGACGGCGGCGGCCACGGCCGCGCCGGTCCAACGGAACGCGAGCACCAGCCCGAACGTATTCTCGAGCCAGGCACCGACCGGCCCGCGACGTCCGAGCAACAGCAGCAGGACATACCCGGTCGCGACCGGCGGCAGGACGAGCGGCAGATACACCAGGCCGTTCAGAAGCTGCTTGCCCGGAAACTCGCGACGCGCGAGCACGACGGCGAGCGGCACGGCCACCGGCAGGCTCAGAGCTACGCCCCACAGGCCGACGCGCAGGCTGAGCTGCAAGGCCTCGATTTCGATCGGCGTCAGGCCGGGCATGAGCTCAGTGCCGCGTAGCAAAGCCGTGACGCGCGAGAATCTGGCGCACGCCCGCCGAGCGCAGATAATCCGCGAACGATCCGGCTGCCGGGTGCCTGCCGGCAGCGGTGACGGCGAGCCAGTAAACGATCCGCGAATGGCTCCCGCCGGGAAACGTGTCGACGACGCGCACGTCTTCGTCCGCGAGAGCATCGGAAAGATAGACGATGCCCAGCGGCGCTTCGCCGCGCGCCACCAGAGCGAGCGCGGCGCGGGTGCTGCCGGCTCGCGCGAGGCTGTCGCGCACCGATTCCCAGACGCCGTAATGAACCAACGCCTCGTGTCCGTACATGCCCGCTGGCACGTGATCCGGGTCGCCCATGGCCAGGCGTCCGTCGCCGAGCGCGGCGGCCAGATCGAACCGCGCCGCGATTTCGAGCTGCACGGTGCTGTCCGAAGGGGCGATCAGCACGAGCGAGTTGCCGGCAAACGGGACGCGCGTCGCCGCGCGCAGCAGGTTCCGCTCCTGCAGATAATCCATCCAGTCCGAGTTCGCGGACAGAAAAATATCGGCCGGCGCGCCGTGATCGATCTGCCGCGCGAGCGTCGAGCTCGAGGCATAGGCCACGTTGATGGTTTCTCCAGCGGCACGCGGATACTTCGCGATTGCCGCATCGAGCGCTTCCTGAAGGCTCGCCGCGGCGAACACGAGCAGCTCGCTTTCGCCCATGGCAGGTGGCAGCCAAAGGCATGTCGCGATGGAAAGCAATGCCGCGCAGGAGCGCGCCAGCGGCCACCTCGACATCTGCGCTCCCTGCATTCGATAAGCGGCGTCAGTAGCCGCCGAACGAGCCGGCGGGACCGGGAAACACGACGGGGCTTTCGAAACCATCCTCGCCGACGCTGGCGACGCCGAAGAAATAGTTGTCGATCACGACGTTCTCGAGCGTGAATCCGGCCACGTCGCCGACGAATCGGCTGTCGGTCCACACCGGTGACGTGGTGAGACGCCAGTAGATGCGGTAACCGGCGAGGCCCGGAGTCTGCGCCTCCGGCGCGGGCTGCCAGAGTAGCGTCGTATCCGGACTCACGGCGCCCTCGATCTCGACGCCCGCGGGGGGCGGCGGCGCCCAGGCCATCGAGGCGAGCGCCACCGCATTGAGCGCGGTCAGCTTCGCGGCGTAGTCGAAGTCGACTCCCTCGATGACGTCGCCGTACCGGCGGCCGTCCTCGACGCGCAAATCCTGATGCTGGCGATCGTAATGCTCGTGCGTCTCCATGATGCGCACCGCGGGAAAGCCGACATCGTTGAACGGGCGATGATGGCCGCCGCGGCCGAAACGGTCGAGCCGGTAGATCATCATCGTATCGAGGTTCGGGATGTATCGATCCGCCAGCCGGTCGATATAGCGGGCGAGATTGCGCGAAGGCGAATCCACTTCGCCGCCCGTGAAGCGCCGCATGCGAGCTTCCTCTTCCGTTTCGTCGACGCGCGTGCCTTCCGAGAAGATGCGCGCCGAGGTGTTGTCGATGACGCCGTCGATGCCGGAGATGTTGCCGATCATGTCGTTGTTCAGCACCGCCTCGATGCGCCAGCCGTCCTCGACGGCCTGCGCGGCCATGATCTGTCCGCCGAACAGGCCCTGTTCCTCGCCGGCCAGTGCGGCATAGATGACGGAACCGTGGAAGCGATGCGCCGTGAGCACGCGAGCCGCCTCGAGCGTCCCGGCAACGCCCGAGGCGTTGTCGTTGGCGCCCGGCGAGTCGGACGTCGCATCCATCGGATCGCTGACTCGCGAGTCGATGTCGCCGCTCATGATCACGAAGCGGTTCGGATCCGACGTGCCGCGCTGCACGGCGATCACGCTGGTCACCGCGGTCGGCTCGGGAATCCGCTCCTCGCCCTCGATAACGTCGCTCTGGAAATAGACGCGCAGGCAGCCGCCGCAGGCTTCCGAGATGCGCTCGAACTCGGCCTTGATCCAGCGGCGTGCCGCGCCGATGCCGCGCGTGTCCGATTCGGTCTCCGACAGCGTGTGTCGCGTCCCGAAGTCGACCAGGCGGCGGATGTCCTGCTCTATGCGCTCGGCGGATACGGCGTTCGCGATGTCGTGCAGGACCGGTTGCTCGGCGGGAGGCGGAATGAGCGGCTCGGCCGGCGCCGCGGAGGCGGCGGTGAGCAGCACGAGGAACAGGGCAAAGCGGGGCATGGCGGTCTCCGGTTCGGATGCCCCGCCATGTTAACGGCGCCGAGCCGTCGTTTACATACGCGAGGCGGTCAACTCCACGTCGGCGAGCGACCATGCATGCTCGAACATTTCGCGCATGGCTTCGGCCTCTTCCGTGCGCTGCTGCGCTTCGAGACGCTGCGCAAGGCCGAACATCGATCAGCCATAGTGCTCGTCCAGCGGTTCGCGATCGGTTTCCGGATCACCGTTGTAACGCGCCGCCAGAGCATCGATGCAATCACGCTCGACCTGCGAGCATGAGGCTTGCGCTTTACTCGGGCTGATAGCCGCGAAATTCGCCCGGGTCGATCTCCCGATTGCGGTCGGCATCCATTTCTTCGAACCGGTCGTTGAGTGTGTCGTCTTCTTCCAGCTCCGCCGCGCTCAACGCCCCGTCCTTATCTTCATCGAGGCGATTGAAGCGGTCGACGGTCAGCGGCAGGTAAGGCTCGACAGCGGGCACCGGGTTCCGCGTGGCTCGCGCGGCATCGTTTTCTGCCGGATTTGCGGTCTGATTCGCCGCGGGGTCGTTGGCATCCGCATTGCCTTCGGGCTCCTGCGCGACGGTTGCCGTTGCGAGGCCGATGGCGACGGCGAGCGGCATGCTGCGCTTCAGAATCTGATACTTCATGTCGGACCAATCTCCTGATCGACGGCGCGCTAATAGCGTTCAAGCAAGGACCATGCCAGCCGGCGTATAGCTTATCTGTGTAGACTGTGCGCCCGGTACAGTGCTCGAGCAGCAAAAGGGGATCGGCGATGTCGCACGTATATGAGAGGACCAGGGCGGGATCCGTTCACTCGAGGCTGGCATGGGCTCTGCTGGCGCCCGCCGTGCTGCTCATCGCCGGTTGCGGCCAGGATACCGCGGAGGCGGTGCCGGAGCCGACGACGCAGGCCGAGCAGGTCGGCGACGATGCCGGCTGGGATGCTTTCGTCTCGGACTTCATCGACGGCTATTTCGAATTCAACCCGCCGGCGGGTGTCGTTGCGGGGCGCCACGAGTTCGACGGTCGCCTGCCCGACCTGAGCGAGAAGGGTGTCGCGGAAGCCGCGCAGTGGCTGCGCGATACGCGCGAGCGGGCGGGCGAATTCGATGACACCGCGCTCGGCGCGGCCGAACGTTTCGAGCGCGATTATCTGCTCGCCAACACCGACGGGATGCTGTTCAACCTGGTGAGCTCCGATTTCGTGCATACCAATCCGGTGTTCTATTCGAACTTCTCGTCGCCGAGCGCGTATATCACCGTCGAGTATGCGCCGCTGCCCGAGCGTATGCAGGCGTACACGGACTATGCGAACGCGTTGCCGGCGTACTTCGATACCATGCGCGACAACCTTCAAACGCCGCTCGCACTGCCCTACGTCGAGACGGCGATCGGCATCTTCGGCGGCCTGTCGAGCTACATGCAGCAGGACGTGCCGGCGGTCTTCGCCGGAGTATCGGACGAAAAACTCGATGCGGCCTTCCGGACGGCGAACGAGGCGGCCGTGCAGGCGCTCGACGAGACCGTGAAGTGGCTCGAGAGTCAGCGTGAAAGCGCCACCGACGACTATGCACTCGGCGAGGAGCGATTCCTGGAAATGCTGCGCCGGACAGAAGGCATAGACATCAGCCTGGCGGAATTGAAAGCCGCCGGCGAGGCGAATCTGAAGCAGAACCTGGCCGCACTCGATGCGGCCTGCGAAGCTTTCGCGCCCGGTCTGCCCGAGAAGGAATGCATCGCGAAGGCCGAGGCGGACAAGCCCGAAGGCGGACCCGTCGCGGGCGCCCGCCGCCAGCTCGACGAGCTGCGCGCATTCGTCGAGGAAGAGGAGATCGTGAGCATCCCCGGCACGGAACGCGCGGAGGTCGAGGAGGCACCGCCGTACGCTCGCTTCAATCTCGCCTATATCGAGATTCCCGGACCGTACGAGAAGAAGCTGCCGTCCGTTTATTACATCGCGCCGCCCGACGAGTCGTGGCCCGAAGACAGGCAGAACGAATACATTCCCGGCGAGACGGAGCTGCTCTTTATCTCTGCTCACGAAGTCTGGCCGGGGCATTTTCTCCATTACCTGCACGTGAATCGGGCCGATTCGGAGTACGCGCGGCTGTTTCAGACCTACAGTTTCACCGAAGGCTGGGCGCACTACACCGAGCAGATGATGTGGGATGCCGGCTTGCGCGACGGCGATCCGCAGGCGCACATCGGGCAGCTCACGAATGCGCTGCTGCGCAATGTCCGTTATCTGTCGGCGATAGGTCTGCACACGAGTGGAATGAGCGTGGACGAGTCCCGGCAGATGTTCGAGGAGTCGGCGTTCCAGGATGCCGGCAACGCCATTCAGCAGGCGCGGCGCGGCACCTTCGATCCCGGCTACCTGAATTACACGCTCGGCAAGCTCATGATCATGAAGTTGCGCGAGGACTGGACCGCCGGGCGCGGCCGCGAGGCCTGGCGTGAATTCCACGACGAGTTCCTGTCCTACGGCGGCGCGCCGATCCCGCTGGTGCGCAGGGCGATGCTGGGCCCGGATCATTCAGGCGACCAGGCGCTGTTGCCGGATTCAGGCAACAGATGACGGATTGCAGATCACAGACGAAAAGCCGGCTCCCGAACCCGTCATAAACGGCGGCAATAGCCGGTCATCGGAAGTGTGGGACGTTGTGAGCGGGACTGATTCATGAAGCTGATCTTACGCGCGGCGGTTGCGGGTCTGGCGATCGCCGCCGGTTGCGGGCCGGCACCTGGAGACGAGGTCGAGATCGGCATGCCGGAGGCCGGCGCAGAGGCGGTCGCGATTTTCGCCGGCGGCTGTTTCTGGTGCATGGAGCCGCCGTTCGACGAGCTGGACGGCGTTGCGTCGACGATCTCCGGGTTTGCGGGCGGCGAGAAAGCCGATCCCACCTACGATGAAGTATCGGCCGGCGGCACCGGGCATCTCGAATCCGTGCGGGTCGAGTTCGATCCGGAAAAAGTCTCGTACGAGAAGCTGCTCGACGTGTTCTGGCGCAATGTCGATCCGCTCGACGACGGCGGCCAGTTCTGCGACCGCGGCGCGAGCTACCGCACGGCAATTTTCTACGCGACTGCGGAGCAGAAGCGCCTGGCGGAGCAGTCGAAGGCGGCTCTCGAGGCGTCGGGCCGCTTCGATGAGCCGATCGTCACGCAGATCCTGCCCGCCTCGGAATTCTGGCCGGCCGAGGACTACCACCAGGATTACTACAAGGAGAATCCGGTCAGGTACAAGTATTACCGGTGGCGATGCGGCCGCGACGACCGCCTCGAGGAGTTGTGGGGGGAGCCGTAGGCCGCGGATAACCCCGCACTTGATGCGGGGTTTCCGGCGATTGCCGGCAACGAGCCACGCTCCCCGGATCATTGTCCGGGCGGGGACCTACGACCTTACCACTACCTGATCGATCGCGCCGAAGATGCTTGCCCCTTGCTTGTCGAGCATCTCGATGCGTACGCGATCGCCGAACTTCATGAACGGCGTGCGCGGACTGCCGTGCTCGAGCTTCTCCAGCATGCGCCGCTCGGCGAGGCAGCTCGAGCCGCGCGAGCGGTCCAGATTCGACACGGTGCCCGAGCCGACGATGGCGCCGGCGCCCAGATTGCGGGTCTTCGCGGCATGGGCGATGAGATCTGCGAAGCTGAACGTCATGTCCTCGCCCGCGTCCGGCTCGCCGAGGAGCTCGCCGTTCAAATGCGTGACCAGCGGCAGATGGATCTTTGCATCGCGCCAGGCGTCGCCCAGCTCGTCGGGAGTCACCGCCACCGGCGAGAACGCCGTCGAGGGCTTCGACTGATAGAAGCCGAACCCTTTCGCAAGCTCTCCCGGCACGAGGTTGCGCAGCGAGACGTCGTTGACCAGCATCAGAAGCTTGATGTGTGCTCCGGCGCGCGACGCATCCGTGCCCATCGGCACGTCGTCCGTCACGACCGCCACCTCGGCTTCCATGTCGATGCCGAATTCTTCGCTCGGTACGCGGATGTCGTTGCGCGGGCCGAGAAAATCGTCCGAGCCACCCTGGTAAACGAGCGGGTCGGTCCAGAAGGTCGGCGGCATCTCGGCGCCGCGCGCCTTGCGCACCAGCTCGACGTGATTGACGTACGCGCTGCCGTCCACCCAGTGGAATGCGCGCGGCAATGGCGCCGCGAGCGCCGCAGGGTCGAGCGAGAGCTCGCCGTCGACAGCACCATCGTTCAGCTTTCTGGAAATCTCCTCGAGCCGCGGAGCAGCGGTGGCCCAGTCGTCGAGCGCCGCCTGCAGAGTCGGCGCGACATCGATGGCGCGCAGCGCGCGCTCGAGATCGCGGCTGACGACGACCAGCGTACCGTCGCGGCCGCCTGCTTTTATAGTTGCGAGCTTGACCGGAAATCCTCAGCTTGACTCGTCCGCGGGCATTGTAACGTTTTGGCCGAATGAATTCGGCCGTGGGACGCGGCCGTCAGCCGTGCGCTTTGCAGGGCCGGCATCAGCCGGTGTCCCAGGGGAAGTTCATCTGAGGCTGTTGCTCGGCGGGCACGCGAAACCGGCCGGTATCCAGCGTGAGCGCGCTGCGATCCTCGAGGCCGTAGCGCTTCGCCGCCGCGCGAAAGCGCTGCCCGATGAGCTCGGCGTAGGCGCCGGTGCCGCGCATGCGCGTGCCGAATTGCGAGTCATAATCCTTTCCGCCGCGCGACTGCCGGATCAGGCTCATGACGTGCGCGGCACGCTCGGGCAGATGCCCGGCAAGCCACTCCCGAAAGAGATCCTTGACCTCGTGCGGAAGCCGGATCAAAACATAGCTGGCCGTGCGCGCGCCGGCGTCGGCGACCCGCTCGAGAATCGATTCGATCTCGTCGTCGTTGATGCAGGGGATCACCGGCGCGACCAGCACGCCGACCGGCACGCCCGCCGCGCTGAGGGTCTCGATGACACGCAGGCGTGCCGCCGGCGCGGCTGCGCGCGGCTCGAGCGTGCGCTTCAGGCTGTCGCGCAGCGTCGTGACGCTGACCATCACCGCGACGAGCCGGCGTTCCGCCATCCCCACCAGCAGATCGACATCACGCAGAATCAGCGAACCTTTCGTGATGATATGGACCGGATGATTGAACCGGTCGAGCACTTCGAGGACATCGCGCGTCACGCGCAGCCGCCGCTCGATGGGCTGGTACGGATCGGTATTCGCACCGAGGGCGATGGGCCGGCAACGATAGCCGGACCGGCCAAGCTCCGCCGCCAGCAGCGCGGCGGCGTTCGCCTTGAAGAACAGGCGCGTTTCGAAATCGAGGCCCGGCGAAAGGTTCAAATAGGAATGTGTGGGGCGCGCGTAGCAGTAAATGCAGCCGTGCTCGCAGCCGCGATACGGATTGATGGACTGGTCGAAGCCGATATCGGGCGAGCTGTTTCTGGCGATGATGGTGCGCGCGGGTTGTGCGGTGACCGTCGTTTCGAGCGGGGGCAAATCGCCGGGATCGGACCACCAGCCGTCATCGGCGACCTCGACGGCCGTAGTCTCGAACCGGCCGGTCGGGTTCGAGAGGGAACCGCGCCCTTTGCGCACGCAATGATCCTGTATGAAAAGACAGGCAGTATAAGCACACAAGAATCCGGGGTTCAAGCCGGCCGGGACCGCCGTATTGATTCATACGAATGAGTTCGTATAAAATCCAGACCGCGACACCGATTCCAGGCGGCGGCATCCAGGTAGATTGCGCGGAAGAATACGAACCTGGCATCAAGGGGACTAAAATGAAGACTCTCATTGCGGTCATTGCCTTCGCCGTGATCATCGGTCTGACGGCTTGCGCCACGAAGGCGACGCAGGCGGCGAAGCTCGGCCCGACGTTCACGGAAGCGGAAATGGCCATGCTTTCCGATGAGGACAAGCTGGCAATCTACAACGCACAGGTCCGACCCGAAGACCAGCTCGAATGCACCTGGGAGGAGGTGGTCGGCTCCCATCAGCTGCAGAAAGTGTGCATGACGGCGGCGGAGCGCGAATGGAATCGCAACAGCGCCCAGGATGCGCTCCGCCGGTTTCGCAGCGGCAATACCTGCAATGAGGGTGTTTGCGACACAGACCGGTAAGCGCCTCCTCGACCGACCACTGAACGGCTTGTCGAATTCTTCGGCGTCGAAAGGGACCTGAACATGCTGCGTCGCGCGGGCCAGCTTTCGCTCGTCTTGCTCAGCGCGATTCCGCTGACGGCCTGCGTCTTCTTCACGAAGCTGCACCAGGTTGCCGGCTACGGCGACACCGAGCTCGCGACGACACTGATCGAGCGCGGCGCCAACGTCAACCGGCGCGATGTCCACGGCGATCGTCCGTTGCACTATGCGGCACTGTCCGGGTTCATCGACGTCTCGGGGCTGTTGCTGGACAACGGCGCCGACCCGGACGCCGCGAACCGGGCAGGGACAACCGCCCTGCACGTCGCCGCGCTGCGCGGGCACGCTGCGCTCGCCGACCTGCTCGTGGAGCGCGGTGCGACGATCGACATCCGCGACGACCAGGGAATCACGCCGCTGTACCTGGCCACTGGACAGAGCAATGCGGCGTTCGTGGCCCAGCTTCTGCGCCTGGGCGCCGATCCCAATATCGCGTCGGACGAGGGCGTGACGCCGTTGCATATCGCCGTCTTCTGGCACGATGCGACAGCCGCCGCGGCGCTGCTCGACCACGGCGCGCGCGTCGACCAGCGCGACAACGCGGGCAATACGCCCCTTTGCTGGGCGGCCAATCAACAGATTCTGCCGCTTGCGAAGCTTTTGCTCGAGCGGGGCGCGGATCCCGACATCGCGGGCACGGACGGCGCTTCGCCGATGTTCTGGGCGGTGCGCAACCGCGATCTCGAGCTGACCCGACTGCTGATCGCGCAGGGCGCGCGCGCAATCCCGGAAGAGCTCGGCGGGCCCACGGGCCTCGGCGCCGAAGGCGTGCGCGCCTTCTTTGCCGCCGCCGCGGCCGACGATCCATCGCCCGGCGGCGGATGATCGGAAATCGGTTTCCGATCGATTCTCAGGCCTTGGCCAACACGTCCGGGACGTCTCCGGCGCGTTTGCGATCGGGATGCCATTTGGCGAGCAGGCTGCGCAGCGTCTCGGGGGACACGGGCTTCGTCAGGTGAATGTCGAAGCCCGCCTCGTCGGCGAGCCGCTTGTCTTCATTCTGCCCCCAGCCGGTCACGGCGACGAGCACGATCTGCTTTCCGCCCGGCTGCTTCCGTATGCGCCGCGCAGCTTCGTATCCATTCAGGTTCGGCAGACCTATGTCCAGCAGCACGACATCCGGCTGAAAATCCGCCGCCGCCTCGACGGCCTCGACACCGTCACGCGCCGTGCGCGTATCGTGCCCCATCAGCCCGAGCATCGCCGAAAGCGTTTCGGCCGAGTCGCGATAATCGTCGACCACGAGAATGCGGCGCCGCGCCGGGCCGGCGGCTGCCGCTGAATCGTCGGGCTGCGCTTCCTCACGCGCCTGCCCTGCGATCGTCGGAAGCCGGATCACGAACTCGCTTCCTCTGCCCGGGCCCTCACTCCGCGCTTCGATGCTGCCGCCGTGCATCTCGATCAGTCCGCGCGCCAGCGAAAGCCCGATGCCGAGGCCGCCCTGCGAGCGTTCCAGGGCCACGTCGACCTGGGCGAACATCCCGAAAATGTGCGGCAGGTGCTCGGGCTTGATGCCTATCCCCGTGTCCTTGACCGATATGACGACGTCCGCGCCGCGCTGCTCGGCGGCCAATCGGACCAGGCCGCCGGGATTCATGTATTTGGTCGCGTTGCTCAGCAGGTTGAAGATGACCTGGGCGAGACGAACCGGATCGGCGTGCAGATAGACCGGCTCCGGCGGCAGCGTGACGGACAGCTCGTGACCGCAGTCTTCGATGAATGACCGGCAGCCTTCCACGGCGCTCCTGATGACCTCGTCCAGCCGGACCTGATCTTTGCGCAGCTCGAGGCGGTCACGCGTGATGCGGCTGACGTCGAGAAGGTCGTCTATGAGCCGAACCATTTGCTCGAGCTGCCGTTCCATCATCCCGCGGGTCTGCTCGACCTGTTCCGGGTCGTTTCCGGTCAACTTGAGCAGCTGCAGCCCGTTGCGCAGGGGGGCCAACGGGTTCCGCAGCTCATGCGCGAGCGTCGCGAGGAAGTCGTTCTTGCGGCGGTCCGCCTCGCGCAGGGTCTCCTCGGTCTGTTTCCGTGCCGTGATGTCGGTGACATGGGCGACGTACCCCCGGACACGGCCGTCAGGCGCAATGTCCGGCGTATTCGTGACGTACGCCCAGCGCTTGCCGCCGCGCGGCAGCTTCACTTCCATTTCGTATTCGACGAACTGGCCCGAAAGCGCGGTCTCGGCGTGCGGACGTATCACCTGCCACGAGGCTTCGCCGACCACGTCACGAACCTGCAGGCCCTTGAGCTCGCCGGGCGCGAAGCCGAACCACTCGCGGTAGGCTTCGTTGTTGAGCACGTAGCGGAAATCGGTGTCGACGTAAGAGATCAGCGCGGGGACCGAATCGGCGACCAGTTGCAGTTGCGCGCGCGCGCTCGCCGCGATCTCTTCCGACTGGTTGTGCTGGCGGCGGGCCTTGCGTTTCGCCTCGCTGATGCCGCTGATCGCAATGCCGATGAGGGCAAAAAGCGCGGTCCAGACCTGATCGCTGGCCTGCGCGATCGCAAGTGAGTAGGTCGGCTCGAGCAGGAAGTAATCGGCGGCGAGAACGCTCAACGCCGTGGCGAGCAACCCTGGCCGCAGCCCCCCGTACCACGCTGCCACGAGCACCGGCAGAATGAACGGAAGCAGCACCGAGCCACCGAGCCACGTCCAGAGCTCGAGTCGCAAGAGGAGCACAGCGAGCGTGACCGCGGTCGCCACGATATAGGCGGGACCGTACTCGCGTAAGTGTCCGACCATGCGCCCTTTTGCCCGAGCGATCATCATATCCCGTGCGATGATGCGCCGAAGCATACCGGCGGTCCAGTCGCGCGGATGCTGCAAAAACAGCGCAAGCGCCCCGCTGCGTGACTCGAAACGGAGCGTCGGGCCCGCGCCTTGAATTCCCGCCGAAGAGCGGGAATCATCCGCAGAACCAGGGAACGAGGAGACGATCATGGAGGTACGAATCGCAGCCGCGGGAGTTCTGCTCGCCGTCGCAGGCGTGGCGGCAGGCGCCGAAATCGAGATTACCGAATGGCAGGTACCGTGGCAGGATACCCGGCCGCGCGACCCGTACGTCGGGCCGCAAGGCACGACCTGGTTCGTCGGCCAGACCGGCAATTACGTCGCCTCGCTCGAACCGGAGGACGGCGATTTCGAGCGCTACGACCTGCCGGACGGAGCCGGACCGCACAATCTGATCGTGGATGACGACGGCATCATCTGGTACGCGGGCAATCGCGATGCCCATATCGGCCGGCTGGACCCTGCCACGCGCGACATCCGCAAGTTCCCCATGCCCGACCTGGCCGCGCGCGACCCGCACACGCTGGTCTTCGGCGCCGACGGCCTGATCTGGTTCACCGTCCAGGGCGGCAACTTCGTCGGGCGGTTCGACCCGGGCGAAGGCGAGACGAAGCTCGTCGAAGTGCCGACCGTCGACGCCCGGCCTTACGGCATCGTCGTGGCCGAGGACGGACGGCCGTGGTTCACCGAGTTCGGCAGCAACAAGCTCGGTACCGTCGATCCGGCCACGCTGGAGCTCGAAGAGGTCGTCCTGCCGCGTGCGGAGGCCCGGCCCCGGCGACTGGCGATCACGTCGAACGGCATGGTGTGGTATGTCGATTACGCATTGGGCTATCTGGGGCGGCTGGATCCGGAAAGCGGCGAGTTCGAGGAGTGGCGGGTGCCCGGAGGCGAGGATGCGCAGCCCTACGGCATGGCGGTGGATGAGCGCGATCGCCTCTGGTTCGTCGAAACGGGAGCGGAGCCGAACAGGTTCGTCGGCTTCGACCCGCAGAGCGAGGAATTCTTCAGCGGCACGGACATCGAAAGCGGCGGCGGCACCGTGCGGCATATGTACTATCACGAGCCGACCGGCAGCATCTGGTTCGGCACGGATGCGAACACGATCGGCCGCGCCGACGTCGGCTAGCGGTCGGATCAAGATTTCTCCCCGCAGAACAGGGGTCGGGCTACGATCTTCTCGCGGAGAATCGCAGCCTGACCTCTGTCTTTAGCCCCCTTTCGCACGGCTTCAGATGACGCTGCGTCACTTCGCGCTCCTGATGCTCATCAATGTCATCTGGGGCTTCAATCTCGTCGCCGCCAAGGTCGGCGTGACCGAGCTGCCGCCGTTGCTGTTCGCGGCGCTGCGCTTTGTCGTGCTGTTCGCGATCCTGCTGCCGTTCCTGCGACCGTTCCCCGGGCGTATGTGGCCGATCTTCTGGATTGCGATGACGACCGGCGGTCTGCATTTCTCGCTGCTGTACATCGGCCTGCGGCTCGCGGACGATGCCTCGACAGTGGCGATCGCGATCCAGCTCAATGTGCCGTTCGCGACCCTTTTGTCCGCATTCTTCCTGGGCGAGCAGGTGGGCTGGCGCCGCTGGAGCGGCATTCTGGTGGCTTTCTTCGGCGTCCTGCTGATCGGCTTCGACCCGCAGGTGTTCTCCTATCTGGACGGGCTCCTGCTGACGGTGTCGGCCGCGTTATCGGGCGCAACCGGCATTCTGCTCATGAAACGGCTTTCCGGCATCGGCGTGTTCCAGTTGCAGGCCTGGGTCGCGACCCTGAGTTGGCCGCTCTTGCTCGGCCTGTCGCTGTTGACGGAGCCCGGGCAGATGGCCGCCGTCGCGCAGGCGGGCCCTCTCGCGTGGGCCACGGTTCTCTACACTTCGATTTTTGCCAGCCTCATCGGTCATGGCGGCTTGTTCTGGCTGCTGCAGCGCTATGACATATCCATCGTCTCGCCGCTGACGCTGGTGTCGACCGTTTTCGGCGTTTTTTTCGCGGTGACGCTGCTCGGCGACCGGTTGACCGAGCGCATGCTGGTCGGCGCGGTGCTGACCCTGGGCGGTGTGTTCATCATCGCAATGCGTTCACGACGCGCCCCGACGCGAACGGTCGCTGCAGGCGCGGAAGTAGCGCCCGTTCCGAGGAATCCGGACACCTAGTATTCACATACATCCCAATCGTTTGTTGAAGTTGACTTTCCCTCAGCCCGGGTCCGGCTTCGTGAATAGTCCGGGCCAGGCCGGCATCGACGATTTCCCGAAAATTCAGCGCCTTAGCGTCTGGCGGAGATTCCACTGCTCAAGTATATTCATCGGCAGCGGCAACCGGACCACACTTACAACAATCGATGCCGTGCCGCCAATTTGTATCGTCGAATGCCGAGCGCCCTACATGGCCAATCTGATCACCCTGAGCCGCCTGATACTCCTGTTGCTGGTGATCTGGATCGCGTACCTGCCGCTGTCCTGGTGGCACTTCCTGAACGTGCCGCTGCTCATCCTGGTTTTCGCCACGGACGGTTTCGACGGGTACGTGGCGCGCAAGCGCAACGAGACGAGCCTGTTCGGCGCCATGTTCGACATCACGTCGGACCGCATCGTCGAGCTGTCGATGTGGGTCGTGCTCGCCGACCTCGATCTCGTGCCGGTCTGGGTGCCGCTCCTGTTCGTGGTGCGGGGCACGATCGTGGACACGGTGCGCGCCAATGCCGCGTCCTCGCAAGGTGAGAGCCCGTTCGCCATGATCCGTTCGCCGATCGGCCGCTTCCTCGTCGCCGGCAAGTTCATGCGGATTTTCTATGCCGTGACGAAAGCGACGACGTTCTGCTGGCTCCTGTTTCTCCAGCCCATGCCGGAAGTGCTGCCCGGGATCTGGGCGGAGTGGTCCTGGCTGCTGGTGGCAATCGGCGTCGTGCTCGTCTGGCTATCGGTCATCCAGTGCGTGCTGCGCGGCCTGCCCGTGATCGTGGAGTTCGTCAGCGAGCAGCGGGAGACCATCCTGGGTCAGCTCGGCAGCAGGCGGCTCGGTAATCGTTAAGCGCCGCGAGATGGGCGCGCGCCTGGTGCTGTTCGACGTCGACGGCACGCTGGTCAAGGGCTCGAGCTCGGAACGCGGCTTCACCGGCTGGCTGTTCCGGCATGGGCGCCTGGGACCGCGGCAGTGGCTCGCGACCCTGCTCTTCATCGTCGTCTATCTGCCGCGCTTCCGCCGCGACATCTTCAAGAAGAACAAGGCCTACCTCACCGGCCTCGACGTCGAGGAGGTGGCCGCGTTCGCGTCCCGCTACGTGCGGGAGAACCTGATCGAGCGCCTGCACGCGCCGAGCCTTGCGCGCCTGCGCCGTCATTTGGCGGAGGGCGACGAGGTCGTTCTGCTCACCGGGACGCCGGACTTCATCGCCGAGCCGTTGGCCGCGCATCTCGGCGTCCGGTCTTTCGTGGCCTCGGTCTGTCCGCGCGGCGACGGACGTTTCGCATTCGGGCCGCCTATCGAGCACCCGTTCGGTGCGGCGAAGCTCGGCTATGCGGAGGATCTCGCCCGAACGCGAAATGTCCCGCTGCAGGAGACGATTGCCTGCGCCGATTCGCGCGACGATCTGCCATTGCTGCACACCGTCGGCGCGCCCGTGGCGGTGCGACCGGATGCGCGGCTGCGGCAGGAGGCCGTGGCAAAAGGCTGGGAGATCATCGAGTAGGGCCGGCGCGATCAGAATGGGGACATTCCCGATTTCGCGGATGCGAGATCGGAATTGTCCCCAGGGCGGCCGGAAGCCGGCAAACACGCTCAGCCGACCGACGTCTGCTTCGCTACGGCCTCGGCCGCCGCCTTGATAGCTGCGGGATCGCCGAGAAACTCGCGATCGAGCGGCTGCAAATCGTCATCGAGCGTATACGCGAGCGGCACGCCCGTCGGGATGTTGAACTCCGTGATCGCGTCGTCGGAGACCCGGTCGAGCATCTTGACCAGCGCCCGCAGGCTGTTGCCGTGCGCGACGATCAACACGTCCGCGCCGTTTCGCAGGCATGGCGCAATGCTCGCCTCCCAGTACGGCGCAACTCTGCCCAGGGTGTCCTTCAGCGATTCGGTGGCCGGCAGCTCGGCAGCGCCGAGATGTGCGTATCGCGGGTCGTTGCGCGGATGCCGCTCGTCATCGGTATCCAGCGGCGGCGGAGGTGTCGCATAGCTGCGCCGCCAGATTTTGACCTGAGCCTCGCCGTGCTTCGCGACAGTCTGCGGCTTGTTCAGGCCCTGCAGCGCACCGTAGTGACGTTCATTGAGCCGCCAGCTCCGGTGCACCGGAATCCACATCAGGTCCATGTCGTCGAGGACGATCCAGAGCGTGCGGATCGCCCGCTTGAGCACCGAGGTGAATGCGACGTCGAAGCGATAGCCGCCGTCGATCAGCTCGCGCGCGCTGCGATGCGCCTCCTCGATGCCGATCTCGGTGAGATCGACGTCCGTCCATCCGGTGAACAGATTTTCTAGATTCCACGTACTCTGGCCGTGGCGCAGCATGACCAGCCTGCCGGTCACGATATCTTGTCCGTCGGGCGCACCTTGAAGTTGCCGCGGCTCTTGTCGTATTCGAGCTCGATGAGGCCCTGCGCCTCGCCGGCCTTCAGGAGATCGGTGAAGCTCGAATAGCCGTAATAGTTCTCGTTGAAGCCGGGAAAGACGCGCCGGATGGTCTGTTTGACGAGGGAGCCCCAGAGCGGATCGTAATCCGCATCCAGCGAGCTGACAATCTCGCTCAGGCGGTCCATGGCTTCCTGTTTCTTGTCGGCAGCGGGGCCGCGCTTCTTGCGTGCCGGTCGCTTCTTCTGCGCTCGCGCCAAGTCGTCGTAGTAGATGAACTCGTCGCAATTGGCGATCAGCAGGTCCGAGGTCGAGCTCTTGATGCCGCAGCCGATCACGCGCTTGTCGTTCTCCTTGAGCTTCGAGACCAGGGGCGAGAAATCGCTGTCGCCGGAAATCAGCGCGAAGATGTCGATGTGCTGCTTCGCATAGCACAGATCGATGGCGTCGACCACCATGCGAATGTCCGCGCTGTTCTTGCCGCTCATCTTGCTCTGCGGGATATCGATGAGCTCGACGCCCTGGCTGTGGAACTCAGGCAGATAATCCTGGTAGTAGCGCCAGTCGCAATACGCGCGCTTGAACACGATGCGGCCCTTCTCGAGCAGCCGCTTGAGGACCAGTCCGATCTCGAACTTCTGTCCCTGAGTGTCGCGCGCGCCGATCGCCAGGTTTTCGAAATCGATGAAGGTTGCGATCAGGGGTTCGGTTGCCATGCGTGTCCTCAGACGGTCGTGAGCTTGCGGATTTCCTGCAGGGCTACGGACAGCGTCGGGAAATCCCGGGCGCCCGCGGCGCGCATTTCCTTGAGCGTGCGCTTGGCGTGGGCGACCTGCTCGCTGACGTTGCCGAGCCAACCGACGACCGCTTCGGCGGGCGACGGGCTGCGGCGGCCGGTGATCACCTGCGAGGCAAGCGTGCGCTGCAGCGTGTACAGATTCTCGCGCAGCGCGCCGCGCGCGACGGCCTGCCAGTGGCCGTCGACCTCGAGCGATTCGATGCGCTCGCGAATCCAGTCGAGGCTCAGGCCCCGGCCGAGTTCGTAGTAGACCGCGGCCACGTACTTCACTTCGGCATCGAGCTCCTGTGCGGCCTCGACGATATCGAGCGCCGCGTACATGCCCTGCAGCGCAGCCATGCGCCGCGCCACGGCCTCGGGCACGCCGAGGTCGACGTATGCACGCGCCTGCTCCTGGAAACGCTTCAACGCCGGGCCGAGAAGGAGGTCCGGCAGGTCCGCGAGGAGCTCGGAGACGCCGGGGCGCAGCCGCGAGACGGCTGCTTCGATATGCAGGTCCGCATGCTTGTAGTGATTCAGGAACCAGTACGTGGCCTGCCTGAGCAGCCGCGTGGTCTGGAACATCATTGAGTACTGGGTGTTGGCATGCACCTTGTTGTCCAGCGCCTCGATGGCCGTCCACAGCGCGCGCACGTCGAACACTTCGCGCGCGATGGTATAGGCGCGCGCGATCGCCGCCGAGTCCGCGCCGGTCTCCTCAGCCGCGCGCACCGGGAAAACCGGGCCCATGCGGTTGATCATGCTGTTGGTCACCAGCGTCGCGACGATTTCCCGGCTCAATCGATGCCGGTTCATCAGGTCCTTGTAGCGGCGGCGCATCGGCGCGGGAAAATAACTGTGCAGCTCGTTCAGGAGGTAGCCGTCCTCGGGCACGTCGGAGTCGATCAGGCGGCTGTAAAGCGCGATCTTGCTGTAACTGACGATGATGGCGATCTCGGGGCGGGTGAAGCCCTTGTCGAGCTTGCGCCGGTCGGCGATATCCTCGTCGGAGGGAAGGAACTCGAGGGCGCGATCGAGCACGCCGCTGTGCTGCAGGCTGCGCACCAGATGCCCGTGCTCGGCGACGCGCTCGGCCGCATGAGCCTCCGTCATGCTGATCGCCTGGCTCTGCAGATAGTTGTTGCGCAGCACGAGCTGCGCCACTTCTCCGGTCATGGCCTCGAGCAGGCGGCGGCGCCGGCTCGGCGTGAGCGGCTTGCTCTCCGCCATCTGGTTCAGCAGGATCTTGATGTTGACCTCGCGGTCAGAGCAGTCCACGCCCGCCGAGTTGTCGATGAAGTCCGTGTTGATGCGACCGCCGTTCAGCGCATATTCGACCCGGCCGAGCTGCGTGAAGCCCAGATTGCCGCCTTCGCCGACGACCTTCGCCTTGAGGTCGATCGCGTTGACGCGCAGATCGTCGTTCGCGCGATCGCCGACGCTGGCGTTGGTCTCGTAGCTCGCCTTGACGTACGTGCCGATGCCGCCGTTCCAGAACAGATCGACGCGCATCTTGAGAATGGCGCGAATGAGCGCCTGCGGCATCAGGGAAGCGTCGGTGATGCCGAGCATCTCGCGCGCCTGAGGGCTCACGGTGATGCTCTTCTCGCGCCGCGAGAATACGCCGCCGCCTTTGGAGATCAGCTCCGGCGCGTAGTCCTCCCACGTCGACCGCGGCAGATTGAACAGCCGCTCGCGCTCGGCGTAGCTTTGTTCCGCGTCCGGGTCCGGGTCGAGGAAAATATGCATGTGATTGAACGCCGCCCTGAGCTTCAGGTGGCGCGACTGGAGCATGCCGTTGCCGAACACGTCGCCGGACATGTCGCCGATGCCGATGACCGTGAAGTCCTGGTTCTGGACATCGACGCCCATTTCGCGGAAATGCCGCTTGACCGCCTCCCATGCGCCCCGCGCGGTGATGCCCATCTTCTTGTGGTCGTAGCCCACCGATCCCCCGGAGGCGAAAGCGTCGCCGAGCCAGAAGCCGTACGAGGCGGAGATCTCGTTGGCGATGTCGGAGAAAGTCGCGGTGCCCTTGTCGGCGGCCACGACGAGATAGGGATCGTCGCCGTCGTGGCGCAGCACACCCGGCGGTGGCACGACCGCTCCGTCGACGATGTTGTCGGTGATGTCGAGCAGACCCTTGATGAACGTCCGGTAGCAGTAGACCACTTCCCGCTGCACGAGCTCGCGATCGCCGACCGGCAGGCGTTTGGCGACGAATCCGCCCTTGGCGCCCATCGGCACGATGACCGTGTTCTTGACGTTCTGGGCCTTCATGAGCCCCAGCACTTCCGTGCGGAAGTCCTCCGGGCGGTCCGACCAGCGCAGGCCGCCGCGCGCCACCTTTGCACCGCGCAGGTGCACGCCTTCCACGCGTGGCGAATAGACGAAGACCTCGAACATCGGGCGCGGCCGCGGCAGGTCGGGAATGCCCGCCGGATCGAACTTGAAGGACATGTACGGCTTGCTTTCGACGCCGCCCTCCTGTCCGGTCTCGCCGTGCTGATAGTAGTTGGTGCGGAGCGTCGCCTGGATCACCGCGAGAAAAGCGCGCAGGATGCGATCCTCGTCGAGGCTCGCGACCCCGTCGAGGGCTTCCTTGATGCGCCGCTCGCAGCTTTCCCTTTCGCGCGTCCGGTATGCCGCGTCGTGGCCGGGATTGCAACGCGCGTCCAACAGACGGATCAGCAGGCTGCTGACGTGCGCGTTGTTGAACAGCACGCGCTCCATGTACTGCTGGCTGAACGGCAGCCCGGTCTGCAGCAGGTAACGGCAGCAAGCGCGCAGCATCGCCGTTTCCCGCCATGAGAGGTGCGCCGCCAGCACGAGGCGGTTGAAGCCGTCGTTCTCGACGTCGCCGTACCAGACGCGGGCGAATGCTTCCTGAAAAATGTCCCTCACCGCGGCCGGGTCCAGCGCATCGCCGCCGACATACGACATCTCGAAATCCTGGATCCAGACCTCGGAGTCGCGCACCTGCACGAGGTACGGACGTTCGCTGATGACGCGCAGGCCCATGTTCTCGAGCATCGGCAGCACGTCGGAAATCGGGATCGGCTCGTCGGGCCGGAACAGCTTGAAGCGCAGATGCGACCCGGGGAACGTCGGCGGGCGATAGAGGCTCATGCGCAGCGTTTGCGGATCGGCGGCGACGTCGACCAGGCGCTCGATATCGAACGACGCCGCGCGAGGGCTGACGTCCTCGACGTAAGCGGCGGGGAACGCCTGCGAGTGAGCATGGAAAAGCGCCAGGCCCCGTTCCTCGCCGAAGCGCTCGATCAGCGTCTCGCGCAGAATGTCGGCCCAGGTCCGAACGGCTTCCGCGATCTTCTTTTCGATGTCCCCGGCGCGAATCTTGATGCCCTGGCCCGGCGTCGTGCGGACGATGGTATGCACGCGCGCGAGGTTCGATTCCGAGAGCTGGACGTTGGATTCCAGCGACTGGCCGTCGCACGCTTCCTTGAGAATTTCCTCGATGCGCCGCCGGACCTGGGTGTTGTACTTGTCGCGCGGCACGAACACCAGACAGGAGACGAAGCGGCGGAAATCGTCGCGCCGGATGAACAGCCTGACTCTCTGGCGCTCCTGCAGGTTGAAGATGCCGCTCGCGGTGCGCACGAGATCGTCGATCGAGCTCTGAAACAGCTCGTCGCGCGGAAACGTGTCCAGGACGTGCATCAGCGCCTTGCCGCCGTGGCTGCGCGGCGGCAGGCCCGAGCGCTCCATGACCTGCCGCACCTTGTGGCGCAGCAGCGGTATGTCGCGCGGGCTGCGGCTGTAGGCCACGGAAGTGAAAAGGCCGAGGAAGCGCTGCTCGCCCGTCACGCGGCCCTTCCGGTCGAAAGTCTTCACGCCGATGTAGTCGAGATAGCCGGGGCGGTGCACGGTGGCGAGCGAGTTCGCCTTGGTGATGATCAGCAGATCACGCGAGCGCGCCTGCCTGCGGATGTACTTCGACGGCACGTTGCTCGTGCGGTCCGTCTTACTGCCCTGCTTGCGGCGCAGAATGCCGAGCCCGGTGCCCGGCAATTCATCGAGATGCATTTCGTCGCCCTCGCGGACGAGCCGGTAGTCGCGGTAGCCGAGGAACGTGAAATTGTCGTCCGCCATCCACTCGAGCAGGGCGGCGGCCTCGCTCACATCGTTCGGGTCGATCGGCGGCGGTTCCTTGCGCAGCGCCTCGCAGATCTCGAGCGCCTTTCGGCGCATCGGTTGCCAGTCGGTGTAGGCGGCGCGGAGATCCGCGAGTGTGGCCAGAAGGCGCCGCTCTAGCTCGTCGAGGCGCTGCTGGTCGGTTTCCCGGTCCACTTCCATGTGCACGAAGGATTCGGCGATGGCGCCTTCGGTCGGCGCGGCGTAACCGAGCACCTCCCTGAGTCTGCCTTTGGCCGTGCGGCGCACGGTCAGCACCGGATGCACGGTGAGATGATTCGACAGCCCCTGCCGGGTCAGCACCATGCTCATGCTGTCGACCAGGAATGGCATGTCATCGTTGACCATCTCCACGACGGTATGCGTCGACTCCCAACCGTGCTCTTTCTTCGTGGGATTGAAGATGCGCAGCTTCGGCATGCCCGGCATGCGTTCGCGCGCGAAATCCAGATGCGACCGCGCCGCGCCGGCCAGGTCCGCGGCGCTGCGCTCGCGCAGATCCTCGACCGCCACGTTGCGGTAGTAGTGGCGGACGTATGAGGCAAAGTCGATTGCGGCGCCCTTGCCGGCTTTGCCGCCATCGACGGCCGCCCGCTCGACGATCTTGTCGAGAACGCGTTGGCGGGCGTCCGTCACGCGGCGCTGCGCAGCGTGCACTGGATTGGCCGTCTGTTCCGGGGGGTGGGAAGCGTGCATGGGCGACGGGCGGGCGAATCCTTCGGAAACATGTCGACAGGGCTAGTCCGCGTGACCGAGATCCTCGATGACGGCGGCGAGAAAGCGGCAGGCTTCGCCCCCGGTCACGCATCGATGATCGAACGTCAGCGAGAGGGGAATTCGCCGGTGCACTTCGATGCCGCCCATGACGGGCACCACGTCGTGCCGGATTCCGCCGGTCCCGAGGATGGCGACGGTGGGTACGACGATCACGGGCGTCGCGTAGCGCCCGGCCAGCATGCCGAAGTTCGACAGCGTGATCGTGAAGTCGCGCATGTCCTCAAGGGCGACGGTGCGCTCGCGCGTGGCTTTCTTGATCGCATCGAGGTCCTTGCGGATCTCGCGCGCGTCCTTGCTTGCGACATCGCGCAGGACCGGCACGATGAGACCCTCGGGCGTGTCCACGGCCATGGCCAGGTCGATGCGATCCATGACCGCGCGGCTCGTCGCGCCGGCATCGAAGAAGGCATTCAGGCCGGGTTCTGCGCGACAGCCCGCAACGATCGCGCGGACCAGGCGCGCGGTGATGTCCTGCCCGGCCATCCAGGCATGCACGTCCGCGTCGTCGAAGATCGTGCAGGCCATGACCTCGTCGCGCGATCGGCTCATGCTCTGCGCCATGGCGCGTCGCGGTCCCCGCAACGGCTCGGCTTCGCCGGACGGACGCTTCGCCGGCTGCCGTGCGCGGCGCGGCTCGGCGACTTCGGCGCGGCCATGATGGCGTTTCACGTCCTCCGCCGTGACGAGGCCGGCCTTGCCGCTCGCCTCGACCGCATCGAGGTCCACGCCGAGCTTTCTCGCCAGTGCGCGCACGGCGGGCGCCGCCTTCACGCGTTCCTTTTTCTGCCGCTTGCGCCGGCTGCCGGCGCGGGCCGTTTCGACGAGCTCTTCCTCGCTGCTCGGCATGTTGCCGACCACGGTACCCGAATCCGTGCGCGGCTTTGGTTCGTCCTCTCGCACCTGCTGCCCGGGCTCGTTCGCCGAAGGCCGGACTTCGGCGGCGGGCTTGCGGCTGGCTGCCTCATCGGTCGCGCCGCCGATATCGAAATCGACGAGCGGCTTGCCGGTCTCGACGATGTCACCTTCGCCGGCGTGCAGCTTCGCGATGCGACCGGAGTAGGGCGAAGGCACTTCGACGACGGCTTTCGCGGTTTCGACGGACACCAGGGGCTGGTCGGTCTTGACCGTGTCCCCTTCCTTGACGTGCCACCGGACGATTTCCGCCTCCGGCAGCCCCTCGCCGAGATCGGGCAACTTGAATGTTTTCATGGCTCAGGAATCCAGTGTTTCCCGGATGGCGTCCTTGATGCGGGCGACGCTCGGCAGATACTCGTATTCGAGCCTGAACAGCGGCATGACCGTATCGTAACCGGTCACGCGCCGGATCGGGGCCTGAAGGTCGTAGATGGCGTGCTCGGCCACCGACGCCGCGATCTCGGCGCCGACCCCGCAGCTGCGGGGCGCCTCGTGCACGATCACCAGCCGCCCGGTCTTCTCGACGGATTCGAGGATGGTTTCCATGTCGATCGGGCTCACGGTCGCCACGTCGATGACCTCGCATTCGATGCCCTCGCCGGCCAGTTCCTTCGCGGCGATCTGCGTCTCGTGCGTCATGGCGCCCCAGGTCACGAGCGTCACGTCGTTGCCTTCGCGCAGGGTATAGCAGACGTCGAGCGGCAAGGCCTGGCCGTCGTCCTCGATGGTTTGCCGGACCATACGGTAGATGCGCTTCGGCTCGAGGAACACGACCGGGTCGGGGTCGCGGATGGCGGCGAGCAGCAGGCCGTAGGCGCGCGCCGGAGACGAGGGGATCACGACCCGGATGCCCGGGATGTGCGCAAAAATGGATTCGGTGCTCTCGGAATGGTGCTCCGGCGCGTGGATGCCGCCGCCGAAGGGCGCGCGCAGTACCATCGGGCAGGAAAGACGGCCGCGCGTGCGATGGCGCATGCGGCCGGCGTGGCTGATCATCTGGTCGACGGCCGGATAGATGAAGCCCATGAACTGGATCTCGGCGATCGGCCGCATGCCCTGCGCCGCGAGCCCGACGGACATGCCGGCGATCATCGCCTCGGCGAGCGGCGTGTCCTGCACCCGGTCGCGGCCGAAGCGCTCCTGCAGGCCGGCGGTGGCGCGGAACACGCCGCCGTTCACGCCGACGTCCTCGCCGAGAACGATCACGCGCTCGTCGTGCGCCATCTCCCAACCGAGCGCCATCGTAATGCCATCGATCAGCGTTGCCTTGACGCCCATGTCAATGCCCGCTGCTGCCGGCGTAACGCGTGGCCGTCTCGCGTTGATCCTCCATGGCCTCCGGCAGCGTCTCGTACATGTAATCGAACATGGACTCGACGGGCGGCTTCGGTGTGTTGAGGTATTCCTCGACGGCGGCCTCGACTTTCGCATTGCAGCTGTCGATGAGCGCTTCTTCCTTCGCGTCGTCCCAGACGCCGAGCCCGGTCAGGTACTTGCGCAGCCGCGGCAGCGGCTCGAGCCGGCGCGCTTCCTCGACTTCCTCGGCGCGCCGGTAACGGCTCGCGTCGTCCGCGGTCGTATGGTCGCTGAGCCGATAGGTGATCGCCTCGATCACCGAAGGCCCGTCGCCCGAACGCGCGCGTTCCAGCGCCTGCTCCACGGCGTGACGGACCGCGATGACATCGTTGCCGTCGACCTGCATGCCGGGCACTCCGGCCGCGACGGCCTTCTGCGCGAGCGTCTCCGCCGCGGTCTGCAGCTCCAGCGGCACCGAGATCGCCCACCCGTTGTTGACGATGACCATGACGAAGGGAAGCTTCGACGCGCCGGCGAGATTCAGCGCTTCGTAAAAAATGCCTTCCGAGGTGCCGCCGTCGCCGACCACGCTGACGGCGCAGCGTTTTTCGCCACGCAGCTTGAACGCCATCGCCGCGCCCGCCGCATGTATGCATTGCGTAGCGATGGGCACGCACCAGGCAAAGTCGTGCTTCGGGCCGGAAAAATTGTTGCCGCGTTCGTCGCCGCCCCAGTACAGCAGAACCTCGTGCATCTGCACGCCGCGCCAGAACTGCGCGCCGTACTCGCGATACATGGGCGCGAAACAGTCCTCTTCGCGCATCGCCGCGCCGATGCCGACGTGTGCGGCCTCGTGACCGAGGCAGGAAGCATACGTGCCGAGCTTGCCGGTTCGTTGCAGGTTGACCGCCTTGGTATCGAAAATCCGCGTCAGGCTCATCAACTCGTACATGCGGATCAGCTCGTCCGGGTCCTGCGCGAAGGAGGGCAGCGAGCCCGCCGTCTTGCCGTCCGGCTTGAGAAACCGGCTGTAACGGATTTCGAACTTGGCGACGGTTTTCAAGAAATTACCTCACCGGGCCAGTGGCGCGGGCCGGGGACATTCCTGATATCGCATGCGCGAAATCAGGAATGTCCCCCACGGCAAAAGGCCGGAATTATACCCCAAGTCGGCTACAATGCCGGAAGGCAAACTGCCTGCCGCGAGCCTTCGCAGCCCGGCGCCGCAAGGGGCAACATGACCCGGAAACCCAGCGCTCTGGAAAGCGGCGTGCACCGCGACCAGGCCGATCGCACGACCTATTCGGGCTACCTGCAGCTCGACCGCCTGCTCTCGGCCCAGAGCCGGCTTAGCGACCCGCCGCACCACGACGAAATGCTGTTCATCGTGCAACACCAGGTCGCCGAGCTCTGGTTCAAGCTGATCCTGCACGAGCTCGAAGCGGCGATCGCCCACGTCCGCATCGACGCGCTCGAGCCCTGCTTCAAAATACTGGCGCGAGTCAAGCAGGTACAGCAGCAACTGTTCCACCAGTGGGCGGTGCTGGCGACCCTGACGCCGAGCGAGTACGCGCAATTCCGTCACTTCTTCGGCACGGCCTCCGGCTTCCAGTCGCCTCAATACCGCAAGCTCGAGTTCCTGCTCGGCAACAAGAACGCCGGTATTCTCGAAACGTTCAGGGACGATCCGGCGAATCGAGACATGCTGGCCGCAGCCTTGCACAGCCCCAGCCTCTACGACGAGTTCCTCCGCTATCTTTCGCGGCGGGGCTTCGACGTGCCCGCGGAGCGAGTCGAGCGGGACTGGAGTGCGCCGTACGAAGGGCATCCGGGAGTGGTCGCCGTGTTCAAGCAGATTTACGAGAACACGCGCCGGTACTGGGACGCCTATGACATGTGCGAGAAGCTCGTCGACCTCGAGGAGAACTTCCAGCTCTGGCGCTTCCGCCACATGAAGACCGTCGAGCGCATCATCGGCTTCAAGCGCGGCACGGGCGGCACCGCCGGCGTGAGCTTCCTGCGCAAGGCGCTCGACGTGCGCTTCTTTCCCGAGCTCATCGACGTGCGAACGGAAATCGGGGCCGACTGAGCGTGGCCGGCGCCGGCCGCGAGCTCGGCTTCTTCATCCACCGCTGGATTCTCCGCCGCCGATACCTGCTGGCGCGCGCGCAGCCGTTCGATCTGGAGCTCAAGGTGCACGCCGACGACGTCATCGGCCGCCATCTCTACAAATACGGCAGCCACGACGCGGAAATGACCGCATTCCTGCAGCGCCACATCGAAATCGCGCCGGAGGACGTCATTTTCGATATCGGCGCCAACATCGGCTGGTATTCGCTCGTGCTCGACCGCATCGCGCCGGAAGGGGCGGACATCTACGCGTTCGAGCCGGAGCCCGAGAACTTCGGCCTGCTCGTGGAGAATGTAGCGCGCAATCGAGCAAGCAAGGTGCATCCGATCCGCAAGGGCATTTCCGACCGCGAGGAAGTGCGCAAGCTGCACTTGTGCCCGAGCGGCAACCGCGGGCGGCATTCGCTGCTGCCGATCAACGAGGGTGAGGCGATCGACGTGCCGGTCGTGCCGCTCGACACGTTCTGGGCCGAGCAGCATCTCGGCGCGCGCGTGCTGCGCCTGCTCAAGATCGACATCGAAGGCTACGAGTACATCGCTTTCAAGGGCGCGGGCGCGGCCTTGAGCCGATGCCGCGCCGTGCTGGCCGAATATTCGCCCGCCTATATGAAAAAGGCCGGTCTCGAACCCGTGCGCGTGCTGCAACTCCTCAGAGGCTGCGGCTTCACGCCGTACCTGATTCGCGGCGAGGAGAAGGTCGCGGCGGACATGGCGGAGCTGGCAAATGCCGAGCGGCGCGTGGACCTGTTCTGGGAAAAGACCGCGTGACTCAGCGGCAGCACTCGCAAGCCTCACGGCGTCCGAGCCGGCCCCAGCGTTCGCGCCTGTTCGAACAGCTTGTCGAGCGTCGCATTGAAGCGTCGGCGCTCGTCCGGCGTCAGCCCCTTCAATAAAGCTCTTTCGTAGCCTCTGGCAAGAGGCGTAATCTTGTCGTGAACTGCCTGACCCGTCCTCGACAATTCGAGCACCGATCGGCGGCGATCGGACCTGGCGAACCGGCGCGTGATGCGTCCGGCTTTCAAGAGTCGCGCGACCGCGCGGCTCACGGTCACCTTGTCCATAGCGCCACGTTCGGCCACTTCGCCGGCGGACAGGCCCGGAAAGCGGCCGAGTATCGCCAGTACGCGCCATTCGGCCACGGAAAGTTCGAATCGCTCCGCATAGGCGCCGGCGATCGCGCTACTGACCGTGTTCGAAAGCACCGACAGACGGTAGGGCAGGAATTCCTCCAGCTTCAAGGAGTTATTCGATCTCGCGGGCATCGGTGCGTAGCGTCCTTTTGCAGTCCGTTTGGAGTATAGCTATAATGGTTGCAAATGTAACTATTGCGCTGAAGCCGGCCCCGCGGCCGATAGGGCTCATTCGACCGGCTGAAACGGGCCCTGCCAGCCTCACGGCGCAGGGCCGAATTCATTCGGCCGGCTGAACCGGTAACAGGTGGGTTTGCAAGCGGCCAGACCGTCCAGGAGTCGATCATGGCAGAAAGTTATCCGAATCCCGCGGGCACCGACGGCTTCGAGTTCGTCGAGTTCGCCGCGCCCGAGCCGAAGCAGCTCGACGAGCTGTTCCTCAAGCTCGGCTTCACGCCGATCGCGAAGCATCGCTCGAAGAACGTCGTCCTGCACCGGC
>JBOIDB010000169.1:0-24835 GCA_050740235.1 Gammaproteobacteria bacterium | reverse complement strand
AATATGGGCAGTTCTGTCCAGTCGCGAAGACCGCCGAAGTCTTCGGCGACCGATGGTCACCGCTCATCGTCCGCGAGCTCTGCTTCGGGACGAAGACCTTCGGCGAATTCCTACAAGCGATGCCCTTGATCTCGCGAACGGTGTTGGCGCAGCGCCTGCGAGAGCTGGCGCATGCCGGTGTGCTGCGCATCGATCCCAAAGAAAAAGGGCGCGGGCATCTCTACCGGCTGACCGCAGCCGGTGAGGATTTCCGGCCGCTGATCGCGATGATGAGCCAATGGGGCCAGCGCTGGGGACAGGGGTTGATCGGCCGCGATGATCTGAACCCGCAACTGCTCCTGTGGGGACTGCGTCGGCAGATCGATCCAGCGGATATTCCGTCGCGCGGCCTGGTCATCCGCTTCGAGTTCAGTGGCATCCCACCGGCCAGTCGTAAGCTTCGCTATTGGTGGTTGTGGTTACGTCCCGAGGATGTCGAAGTTTGCGTTCGGGATCCAGGGCGCAGCGTCGATGTCGCCATAGTTGCGGACCTTGGCGTCTTCACCCGAGTGTGGATGGGTTACGCCGGCCTGCGGGACGCGCTCGCGAGCGGCCACATTGCGCTGCATGGCTCAAAGCGATCGATTGCTGATGCACGACGGGTGCTGCGGCTGCCTGGCCAGCCCGAGCTGAAGAATTTCGCGTTCCCGGCATCTGCACCCCTCGCTGACGCCGGCGCCTGAGCCTTCCCCAGCCGCTATTTCAAGTCAGGAGCGCGCGCGGCCGAGCGCCTGACAATCCTTGTAGCGGAAGCAGCTCGTGAGGTGATCGTTCACCATGCCGGTCGCCTGCATGTGCGCGTAGATGATCGTGCTGCCGACGAACTTGAAGCCTCTCTGCCTGAGATCGAAACTCAGCGCATCCGATACCGGGCTGGTAGCCGGCGGTCCGGCCTTGCGGTTGCGCCGGTTCTGCACCGGCCGACCGGCGACGAAGCGCCAGATGTAGCGCGAAAAGCTGCCGAATTCCTTTTGAACGGCGAGGAACGCCCGCGCGTTGGTCACGGCCGACTCGATTTTCTGTCGATTGCGGATGATCGCCGGATTCTCGAGTAGCCGGGCAATGCGCGGGCGGGTGAAGCGCGCGACCTTCTGCGGGTCGAAGTCCGCGAAGGCCTTGCGATAACCGTCGCGCTTGTTGAGCACGGTCGACCAGCTCAGGCCCGCCTGCGCGCCTTCGAGCACGAGGAATTCGAACTGGCGCCGATCGTCGCGAGCCGGCACGCCCCATTCGGTGTCGTGATAGGCGATCATGGCCTCGCTGCCGCCATCGGCCCAGCTGCAACGTGCTTTGTCCTGCATACCCATGCCCGAATGGTACGGCCTTACGGCGGGAACAAAAAAGCCCGCGACGCGCTCGCCGCGGGCTTTGTCAGGTCAGCCTGCACCGCATTGGCGGCAGGGCGAGGCTACATGTCCTCGTCGTCCATTTCCTCCATGTCGTCGTGCGCTTCTTCCATATCGTCTGCGCTGATGCTGCCGTCGCCATCGGAATCGATGGAGTCGAATCTGGCTTCGGCGAAAGCGGCGAGCTCCGCGCGGCTCACGCCGGCGTCGCCGTTGGTGTCCATCGTCGTGAACATCTCGGACTTGCGCTCGCCCTTGTCGCCGCCGCAGCTGCCTTCCGCGCCCTTGTCGCCGCCGCAGCTGCCTTCCGCATGTGCCTTGTGCGCTGCTTCCATCTCGGAGCGGGTAATCTGATCGTCCCGGTTCTCGTCCAGCTCGTCGAACATGTCATTCCAGTGGGCGGTGTGCTCCTGACGCGTCAACTCGCCGTCCCCGTCCGCGTCCATCGCTTCGAACTTGCCTTTCGCGCCGCCCTTGCCGCCGCCGCAATTGCCTTCTCCGGCATCGGCGGCCATGTAGCCGCTGCCCAGCGCGGTCATCGAGAACGGGCTGGCATCGCCCGCGCTCGCTGCCCCGAACGAGGCTGCCAGAGCGGCGCCGATCGCGACGGCCAGCGGTTTATGTGTCCTGCTCATGCGTGTCGACCTCCATTTCTGCATACGTTTTTTTCCCGGCGCTGAACGCTCGCAAGCGGCGCGCGGGCCGGTCTCCACCGATGCAAGGATCATGCCGTGGATTCGCAATCCGCCCGGCGACGGAGAACTAAAAAAGCCCGCGGCGATCGCTCGCAGCGGGCTTCTTCGACGGCCGAAACCGTCAGCGAACCAGGCTCTATGCGGAAATCAGACGGAACCTCCGCACTTGCCTTCGCCGCACTTGCCTTCCTCGCCCTTGTCGCCGCCGCAGCTGCCTTCTTCGCCCTTGTCGCCGCCACAGCTGCCTTCTGCGTCCTTGTCGCCGCCGCAGTGCCCTTCAGCGTCCTTGTCGCTACCGCAATGGCCTTCCTCGCCCTTGTCGCCGCCGCAGCTTCCTTCATCACCCTTGTCGCCGCCACAGCTGCCTTCCTCGCCCTTGCTGCCGCCACACGAGCCTTCGCCGATGCCGGCAGCCATGTAGCCGCTCGACAGGCTGGTCATGGCGAACGGGCTCGAATCGGCATTGGCGGCCGCGCCTAACGAGGCGGCAAGCGCAGCACCGACGGCTATTGCCAGAGGCTTCAAGTTCTCTTTCCTGCTCATTTTTCGATCTCCTGGTGGTAAGTTCCCGAAGGAACGGGGATCGAAGCGTCGATGCGGCGTCATTCCCTCGGCCACGTCAACGCTTCGAGAACTCGGGCGCGCACCCGGTCGACGTCGACCGGCTGCTGCCCCAGAATCGCAATGCTGCCCTCGCCGGACGGCACGATGGTGCCGCGGAATCCCTCTTCGTCGATCGGCATGGGTGCGGAAACCTTTTCTTCGCGCAGCACCATAACAGTCACCGGACCGGCCTCGTCGCGCACGACGAGATGCGGCACCACGTTGCCGCGGAACAGGCAGACCGTCGCATACGTAACGGCGCCGGCCTCGTCCCCCAGTTGCACGCCGGCGGCATCCAGCACCTTGCGTACTTCCGCATCAGGAACCGGCGCGCCCGCGACGAACGACCCTGGCTCGTGCATGACGTGCTCGACGACGTCGCCGGCCAGCGTAACCCTCGGCACGGAAAGCCAAATGCCCGCGGCGAGCGCCATCCCGAGCACGACGCTCGCCGCAATGCCGAGCCAGGCGAAGCGCTTCCGCTGCGGTGCAATGTCACGAGGCGCGTCCGGAGTCTCGATGCCGCGATCCTCATCACGCGCATCGAGTCGCAGCGCCTCCAGAATCAGTCCATCCAGGGCACGCAAGTCCGCCGCGAACGCAGCGCATCGGCTGCACTCGCGAAGGTGCTGCTCGAACTCGGCATCCGTGCAACGCGGCTCGGTGCCGCAGCGGCGGCGAAACTCCAGGCAATTCATGGTCGAACTCATACCGCGCGGTGCTTTCCCCGTTTTCTCTCGAACTCGCTCCTGAGCTTCTTGCGTGCGCGGTAGAGCCGCGTAAGCACGGCGCCCTGCTCGATATTCATCAGCTGCGCGATCTCGCCGGTCGTGAAACCCATCAATACCTGCAATACCAGCGGCTCGCGATAGCTGTCGTCGAGCCTGAAGATAGCCCGCCGCACGTCCTCGACGTCGGCCGAGTGGCCGTCCGCGAGACTCTTTCGGTCGGCGGGCGGCAGATTGTCTATGTCGGCCGTCTCGAGGCGCTTTCGCTCGAAATGCCGGGCGTGCTCGCGCCGCACGATCGTCAGCAGCCATTGCTTCGCCGCGCCTTCGTCCTGGAGATCGTCGAGACACCGCCACGCCCGCAACATCGCCTCCTGCACCACGTCCTCTGCCAGGCCGCGGTCGCGGCCGAGCCAGAACGCATAGCGGAAGAGATCGATGCGCAGGGGCCCGATGAGCGCCTCGTACCGCTGCCGCCGGTGCTGTTCAGCTTCGTTCTCTTGCATGGGACGACCGTTCTTCCGGGGCGTCTATTACATTTTTTTGTCAGCGCCGGCCCAATCGGCGAAAATCGGCATCCCATTCTACGACGATTCGGGGATTTCGGATGCCGGAAGCCTGGCCGGCAGGCGCTTATCCGGCGACGCGCCTGCGTCGCCTGCGTCGCCACGACTTCTCGCGGCGTCTGGTGCGCGAGCACAACCTGTCCGTCGACGATCTCATCTGCCCGCTGTTCGTCACGGAGGGTGAAAAGCAGCGCCTCGCGGTGCCCTCGATGCCGGGCGTGGAACGGCTGAGCATCGACGAGCTCGTGCGCAAGGCGCATTCTCTGGCCGGACTGGGCATACCGGCCGTAGCCCTTTTCCCGGTCATCGAGACGTCGCTCAAGTCGCCGGACGGCAGGGAGGCGTGCAACGCCGACGGGCTGGTGCAACGCGCCGTACGCGCGTTGAAGGCGGAGGTGCCGGAGCTGGGTGTCGTCACGGACGTAGCGCTCGATCCGTATACCTCGCACGGCCAGGACGGTCTGCTGGGCAGCGACGGGGACATCGTCAACGACGCGACCGTCGAAGTGCTGGCGCGGCAGGCTTTGTCCCAGGCCGAGGCCGGCGCGGACATCGTCGCGCCCTCGGACATGATGGACGGCCGCGTCGGCGCGATCCGCAAGGCGCTCGAGTCCGCCGGATTCGTCAACGTACGCATCCTCGCCTATTCAGCCAAGTACGCCTCGCGTTTCTATGGACCCTTCCGCGACGCGGTCGGTTCCGCCGCGAGCCTCGGCGGCGGCGACAAGCTGAGTTACCAGATGGACCCGGCGAACAGCGACGAAGCGGTGCGCGAAGCGGCGCTCGACGTCAGCGAAGGCGCGGACATGGTGATGGTCAAGCCGGCGCTGCCCTGTCTCGATATCGTCCGCCGGATTCGCCACGAGCTCGGCGTGCCGACCTTCGCCTACCAGGTCAGCGGCGAATACGCCATGATCGAGGCGGCGGCAGGCAAGGGCTGGCTGGACGGGCCGTCCGCAGCGCTGGAATGCCTGCTCGCCATCAAGCGCGCCGGCGCGGATGCGATCCTCACCTACTACGCGGAGCGCGCCGCCGGCTGGCTGCGGGGCTAAAATGGCATCCAGTTACTTGTCGCGAATCTTCGGCTCCTCGCCGGTGGCGCCGCTGCAGGCCCACATGGACCGGGTCT
This sequence comes from Gammaproteobacteria bacterium, assembly GCA_050740235.1. Lineage (GTDB taxonomy): Bacteria > Pseudomonadota > Gammaproteobacteria > Steroidobacterales > JACDCP01 > JACDCP01. The sequence continues at coordinate 19,729 of JBOIDB010000169.1, read as the reverse complement.
ATCAATGCGCCAAGCAGCTCGTCCCGTTCTTCGAGGCAGTCGTCGCAGGTGACTGGCCGCGCGTCGAAGAAGTGCGCGGGCGAATTACCGATCTCGAGCACGAGGCCGACGAGCTCAAGCAAGCCGTGCGCGGCAAGCTGCCGAAGAGCCTGCTGATGCCCGTCGCGCGCGGCGATCTGCTCGAGCTGGTGCTCGTGCAGGACAAGATCGCGAACTGCGCGAAGGATATTTCCGGCCTTGTCGTCGGGCGCCGCATCCAGCTGCCGCCGGAGGTGGCCGAGCTGTTCCTGCCGTTCGTGGCGCGCAACGTCGATGCCGCCAAGCACGCCCGCAAGAGCGTGCGCGAGCTCGACGAGCTGTACGAGACCGGCTTCCGCGGCGCGGAGGCACGCCTCGTCGAATCCCTGATCGAGGAGCTGTCGCGCATCGAAGGCGACACCGACCGCATGCAGACGGCGATACGCGCCGCTTTGTTCAGAATCGAGAAGAATCTGCCGCCCGTCGAGGTCATGTTCCTGTACCGGATCATCGAGCTGACGGGCGAAATGGCGGACATGGCGCAGCGCGTCGGCCGTCGCCTCGAGCTTTTGCTCACTTATTGACCGGGCGGAACACGCCTGATTTCGTACCGCTCGCGCGAGTCGCGAGCACTGGCTGCACCTGCGAAATCAGCGGATGCCCCCTTTTCAGAGCGATAGGTTCCGATGGAACATCTGACCTACTACCTGATCCTCGCGACCGTGTTCGGGCTGTTCATGGCCTGGGGCATCGGCGCGAACGACGTCGCCAACGCCATGGCGACCTCGGTCGGCTCGCGGGCGCTGACCATCCGCCAGGCCATCGTGGTCGCCGCGGTTTTCGAGTTCGCCGGGGCCGTGCTGGCCGGCGGCGAGGTGACCGAGACGATCCGCAACGGCATCGTCGATACGCAGTACTTCAAGGAAACGCCGGAGCTGCTCGTCATCGGCATGCTCTCGTCGCTGCTCGCCGCCGGCATCTGGCTGCTCATCGCATCGCGCCGGGGCTGGCCGGTCTCGACGACGCACTCGATCGTCGGCGCCATCGTCGGCTTCGCGGCCGTCGGCGTCGGCCTGGGTAGCGTTCAGTGGTCCGGCGTCGTGACGATCGTCATGAGCTGGGTCGTCTCGCCGCTGATGGCCGGCGTCATTGCCTTCCTCATCTTCACCAGCGTGCGCCTGCTGATCCTCGTTCATGCCGACCCGCTCACCCGGGCGCGCCGTTTCGTGCCCGTTTACATGTTTATCGCGGGTTTCACCATCACGCTCGTGACACTGTTCAAGGGGCTCAAGCACGTGGGGATTGAGCTGGGTGTCGGGCAGTCCTACGCGACGGCCGCGGGCGCCGGCCTGCTGGTCGCCCTCGCCGGGCGGTACTTCATCGGCCGGATCCAGATCGATCCGAAGGCCGACAAGAAATTCCACTTCCACACCGTGGAGCGCGTGTTCGGCGTGCTCATGGTCGTTACCGCCTGCTCGATGGCATTCGCTCATGGCTCCAACGACGTGGCCAACGCGGTCGGTCCCGTCGCGGCCGTGGTCAATATCGCGACCACCGGCATGGTTGGGCAAGCGTCTGCTGTATCGTTGTGGATCCTGCTGCTCGGCGGAGCGGGCATCGTGATCGGGCTGGCGACCTACGGCACCCGGGTCATAGCGACGGTCGGCAAGCGCATCACCCATTTGACGCCGAGCCGCGGGTTCGCCGCCGAGCTCGCCGCGGCCATCACGATCGTAATCGCCTCGGGCACGGGCCTGCCGATTTCGACCACGCACACGCTGGTCGGCGCCGTGCTCGGCGTCGGCCTCGCGCGCGGCATAGCCGCCATCAATCTGGCCACGGTGCGGCGTATTTTCCTCTCGTGGATCATCACGATTCCCGCCGGCGCGATCCTCGCCATCGTGTTCTTCCTGGTGCTCCGGTTCGCGTTCGCGGCGCTGGATTGACGACCGACTGCCGAATGGATCGTTACGCCGTCATCGGGTCACCTGTCGCGCACAGCTATTCGCCGATCATCCACGCGCAGTTCGCTGCGCAGACCGGCCAGCGCCTGATCTATGAACGCATCGAGGCGCCGCGCGGCGATTTCGCGCAGCGGATCGGGGAATTCTTCGGCGGCTGCGGCCGCGGCCTCAACGTGACGCGGCCGCACAAGATCGAGGCCTTCCGTGTCTCGGGCGAAACGACGCCGCGCGCGAGCCTTGCCGGCGCGGTGAACACGCTCACTGCCACGGGCGACGGGCGGCTGCAGGGCGACAACACCGACGGCGCGGGGCTGGTCACGGATCTGTTGCGCAACCGGAAGGTGACGATCGACGGCAGACGCCTGCTGGTGCTGGGCGCGGGCGGCGCCGCGCGCGGCATCGCCGGACCGCTGCTCGCCGAACGGCCGTCCGAGCTCGTCATCGCCAACAGGAACGCGAAGAAGGCGGTCGAGCTCGCGGCGCGCTTCGCCGGGCACGGCGTCATTCGCGGTTGCGGTTATGACGCCCTGGCCGGTGAGAGCTTCGACACGGTCATCAACACCACGGCCGCCAGCGTCGCCGAGGACGTGCCGCCGGTGCCGATGAGCGCGCTGCGCGAGGATACGCTGTGCTACGACCTCGCTTACGGTCAGAAGCCGACGCCGTTCACCGAGTGGGCGCGTGAACGGCGCATGCGGCGTATCTGCAAGGGCTGGGGCATGCTCGTCGAGCAGGCCGCCGAATCGTTCTTCGTCTGGCGGGGCGTGCGGCCCGACACCGTCCCCGTGCTCGAGAAGCTCGAGGCATGGAACCGCGGCTAAATAGGGCGCCGGCTCGGCGGGTTCATCTCGAGTCGCTGCCCGATATCAGCTTGGTCGAGACGAACCGGCCGAACCGGCGCCCGCCCATCGCGAGATTCATGCCGGAACCGCTTTGCCTGACCTACGAAGGCTCGCCGGAACTCGTGGGCCGGCATGAGGCCGTATGCCGTTGCCGGGCGTTTTGCCGGGAACGCGCTGCGCGCTTGTCCCGGCCTACGAAGCCCGATCGTCGAGATAGCGATCCTTTAGCCGCACGTAGTGCGCGGCCGAATAGCGCAGCATCTCGAGCTCTTCGCCGGTGAGACTACGAAGCCGTCTCGCCGGTACTCCCCGATACAGGGCGGCGGGCTCGAGACGCCGGCCGGGCGGCACGAGGCTGCCGGCCGCCAGCATCACATCGGCTTCGAGCACGGCGCCGTCGAGCACCACCGCGCCGATGCCGATCAGGCAGCGCTGCCCGATCGTGCAGGCATGCAGCACGGCTCGATGTCCGACGGTCACATCCTCGCCGATCGTCAGAGGGATGCCGCCCGGCGTGTACGGCCCGTCGTGCGTCACATGCAGCACCGCGGCATCCTGGACGTTGCTGCGCGCGCCGATCGTGATGTCATTCACGTCACCGCGCGCCACGGCCATCGGCCAGAACGAAACGTCGTCGCCCGCGGTTACGCGGCCGATCACCTGAGCGGACTCGTCGATATAAACGCGCGCCCCGAGCGACGGCGCGCGGCCAGCGAGATTCCGTACGGGCATCAGCGCATCGTCACGAGTTCTTCCGCGCTGGTCGGATGGATGGCTACCGTGTCGTCGAAGTCCGCCATCGTAGCCCCCATTCGCACCGCAACCGCGAATCCCTGCAGCATCTCGTCCGCTCCGGGGCCGATGACATGGCAACCGACGATCTTTTCTTCGTCGCCGACGGTAACGAGCTTCATCGCGCTTCGGGGCTTTTCCTCGGTCAGCGCGTGATAGACCGGCACGAAGCGCGCCACGCGGACTTTCGCCGCCGCGCCGTGGCCGGCGATGGCTTCCTCCTCCGTGAGGCCGACGGTGCCGATCGGCGGATGGGTAAAGAGCACCGTCGGCACACACCGGTAGTCGAGATGCCGGCCTTCATGGCCTCCGTACAGGCGATCCGCGAGGCGGCGGCCGGCGGCGATGGCAACCGGCGTCAGGGGCAGCCGGCCGGTGACGTCGCCGACGGCGTAGACGCCCGCGACGTTCGTGTTCTGCCAGCGGTCCGTGGCCACGTATCCCGTGACGTCGAGGTGCACGCCGGCGGCCTGCACATCGAGGGCTTCGGTGTTCGGCGCCCGCCCGACCGCCCAGATCAGCGTATCGAAGCCGCCTTTGCGCCCGCCGTGCGCCGTTTCGAGCTCCAGCCCGTCGCTTCCCTCGCGCACCGCGGCGATGGGACAATCGTCGACAACTTCGATGCCGTTGCGCCTCATCGAGGCGGTCAGCTCTTCGCGCAACAGCGAATCGAAGCTGCGCAGCACGCCGTCGCTGCGCACGAAAATGCAGACGTCGGCGCCGAGCGCGCCGAGCACGCCGGCCAGCTCGACGGCGACATAGCCGCTGCCGACGATGGCGACGCGTTCCGGGCAGGCGTTCAGCTCGAAGAACCCGTCGGAGGTGATGCCGAGCGCGGCGCCCGGCAATTCAGGCACCTGCGGACGGCCGCCCGTGGCGATGACGATGCGTTCGGCTTCGAGCGCCTCGCCGCCGGCGCGGACCCGGTGCGCGCTCTCGAAGCGGGCATGCTCCGCAAGCAGGTCGACTCCGCGCTCGCGTAATCGCTCAGCGTAGATGCCGTTCAGCCGCTCGACATAGGCATCGCGCGCGGCGCGCAGCGTTGCCCAGTCATGGCTGACCGGGCCGACTTCGAAGCCGTAACCCGCGGCGTCCTCGAGATGGTGCGCGATGACGGCGGCGTTCCACATGATTTTTTTCGGGACGCAACCGACATTCACGCAAGTACCGCCGAGACGCCCGGCTTCGATCACGGCAACGTTCGCACCGTATTCGGCGGCGCGCTGCGCGACGGCCAGCCCGCCGCTGCCCCCGCCGATGACGATGAGGTCGTACTCCTGAGGCAACCGAACTCCCTCATGAGGGTCTAAAATGACGTCCGGTGACCGAAACGTCACATATATGGTGTGCAGAATCGCCGAGTCTGTATAATACCGGCTGGCTGCGGCAGGGGCCTTCTTCCATGGGATTCAATCCGTTACTCGACACGGACGGCTTGCCGGCGTTTTCGTTGATCGAGCCGGGACACGCCGGGCCGGCGCTCGCCGAGGTGATCGACGACAACGATCGATGCCTGCGCGCGATTCTCGCCGACGGCAGCCCGAGCTGGGAGACTCTCGTGGCGCCTCACGAAGAGATGCAGCACCGGCTGAAGCGCGTCTGGTCGCCCGTCGCGCATCTGAATGCCGTTCAGAACAACGACGCCCTGCGCAGAGCATACAACGCCTGCCTGCCCGTGCTGACCGAGTACGCGACGGAGCTCCACCAGAACGAAGCGCTGTTTCGCGCCTTCGATACCATTGCGCAAAACGGCGCTCCGCTGGACGACGCGCAGAGCCGCGTGCTGCAGAACGCGCTGCGGGATTTCCGCCTGGCCGGCGTGGATCTCCCCGCGAGCAGCAAGGCACGCTTCAAGGCGTTCAAGCGCGAGCTTGCCGCGTTGCAGGCGCGATTCGAGGAGAACGTGCTCGACGCGGGGAATGCCTGGAAGCGCCACATCACGGACGAGAAGGCGCTTGCGGGCCTGCCCGGCGATCTGCGCGCCCGGTCGCGCGATGCCGCGCTCGCAGAGGGCAGGGACGGCTGGCTCCTGCGCCTCGATCAGCCGACGTATCAGGACGTCCTGGCCTATGCGGACGACCGCACGCTGCGGCGTGAGGTCTACGAAGCATGGCTGACGCGCGCGTCGGACTGCGGCCCGCATGCCGGCCGATGGGACAACTCGGCGCTCATGGAGCGCATCCTCGAGCTGCGTCATGAAGCCGCGTGCCTGCTCGATTTTGCGAACTATGCGGAATATGCGCTGGCGACGCGCATGGCCGGTTCCGTGGAAGAGGTCCTCGATTTCCTGCGCATGCTCGCCGAGCACGGCGTGCCGCTGGCCCGCGCGGAAATGCGTGAGCTCACCGAGTATGCCGGCGCGCCCGTCGAAGCCTGGGACGTGCCGTACTATTCCGAGCGGCTGCGGCGCGACGGGCACGCGGTTTCCGATGAGGAGCTTCGCCCGTACTTTCCGGCGCAGCGCGTGCTGGCCGGAATGTTCGAGGTCGCGCGACGCCTGTACGGCATTCGCGTCGAGCCCGACGAAAACATCGAGACCTGGCACGCGGACGTCGCCTTCTACCGCGTGCGGAACGCGACGAGCCAGGAGCTCGGCGGCTTTTACGTCGATCTGTACGCGCGGCCGAAAAAGCGCGGCGGCGCGTGGATGGACGAATGCGTCGTGCGGAAGAATCTCGGCAACGGCGTCGATCTGCCGGTCGCCTATCTGGTCTGCAACTTTTCGCCGCCCGGCCGGGATACGCCATCGTTGCTGAGCCACGCGGAAGTGATCATGCTGTTTCACGAGTTCGGGCACACGCTGCACCATCTGCTGACGCGCGTCGACTACCCGAGCGTGGCCGGAGTCAACGGCGTGCCCTGGGACGCCGTGGAGATGCCGAGTCAGTTCATGGAGAACTTCGCCTGGCGGCGAGAGGTGCTACCTCTGATCTCGGCGCATTACGCGACCGGCAGGCCGTTGCCCGACGACATCTTCGAGCGCCTGCTCGAGACGCGCAGCTTTCACGCGGGGCTGCGCATGGTCCGCCAGCTGGAGCTGGCGCTGTTCGACTTTCGCGTTCACGCCGAGTACAGACCGGAGCGCGGGGCGCGGATCGCCGAGCTGCTGACCGAGGTGCGCGAACAGGTGGCAGTGATTCCGACGCCGGATTTCTACCGCGTCGCGCACAGCTTTTCGCACGTGTTCGCCGGCAGCTACGCGGCCGGCTATTACAGCTACAAATGGGCCGAGGTGCTGGCCGCGGATGCATTCGCCGCATTCGAGGCGGAAGGCATTTTCAATCCGCAGACCGCCGCACGCTTTTCAGCCTGCGTCCTCGAGCGCGGCGGCGCATGCGATTTCCTGGAGGGCTTTACCGCATTCCGCGGCCGCGCACCGAATGCCGACGCCCTGCTCAGGAATTACGGCGTGCACCTGGCACGCTGTTGAGTGGCGGCGGGGTCTCTCCCGCCTGCAGCAGCCCATCAGGTTTTCGCGGTTGATCCGCTGGATCGAAAAGATCATTCTCGGCACGCGATGAAGATTGCGAGCTGGAACGTCAATTCCCTGCGCGTACGCCTGCCTCAGGTCCTGGCCTGGATCGAGACCGCGCAGCCGGACGTCATCGGCCTGCAGGAGATCAAGCTGCCGGACGACGCCTTCCCGCTCATGGAGATAGAGGCGGCGGGGTATCGGGGCATCACCAACGGCCAGCGGGGCTATAACGGCGTAGCGCTGATGTCGCGGGGCGAGCCGCTCGACGCCGTGCGCGCCTTACCGGGGTACGATGACGAGCAGCGGCGCGTGCTCGCTGCCACCTACGGCGACGTGCGCGTGATCAATCTCTACGTGCCGAACGGGCAGTCTCTCGACTCGCCGAAGTACCTCTACAAGCTCGCCTGGTTCGAGGCTCTGCACGCTTGCCTGGCCGCCGAGCTGGCGCGGCACGAGCGCGTTGCCGTGATCGGCGATTTCAACGTCGCCCCCGAGGATCGGGACGTGCACGACCCGCAAGCCTGGGAGGGCTCGGTGCTGGTGAGCGAGCCCGAGCGCGAGGCGCTGCGCGGCGTGCTGTCGCTGGGCCTGACCGATACCTTCCGCCTGTTCGACCAGGCGGATCGCAGCTTCAGCTGGTGGGATTATCGCGCGGCGAACTTCCGGCGCAACCGCGGGCTGCGCATCGACCTCATCCTCGCGAGCGAACGGCTAGCCCGCGAGTGCTCGAGCTCGCAGATCGACAAGGAGCCGCGCCGCTGGGAGCGGCCGTCCGACCATGCGCCCGTAGTGGCGGAATTCCGGCTCGACGACGTGACGCAGAGTTGACGCTCCGCACCGCCTCGAGCACTTGTATCCGGTTCGCCGCCCGGTTGCGCCGCATGCCGGATCGAACGCGCCCGCCGCACACATCCTCTCCATAGCGCCGGCGAATCGCGAAATTGTGAGACCGTGCTCGTGACTTATGTAAAAGCTCGAGAAATACACGACGAAATCGGGTTGCGGCGCGTCGACTTGGACCGGGATTCCAGCTAGACTTTCGCGAACTTCGTCGGCCAGGTTCCGGCATGCAGATGACGAATTCGGGCGCGCGGCGCAGCGACTTCGACGTCACCGACACGGTGCGAGTCAGCTCCCCGGCCGCGGTTCGCGACGCGATCCGCACTCTGTTCGAAACGACTCACCCCGGCGCCTCTTTCGATACGCTCTGGATCGCCTTCCACGATTTCGAGCGCCTGTTCAAGGGCGACATGCCGGGCTTCCTCGGCTGCGACACCGTCTACCACGACACGCTGCATACCCTTGACATGACGCTCGCGATGGCGCGCCTGCTGGCGGGCTACGAGATGTCGCAGGAACCCGCCGGGCGCCTCGGCTCCGAGCGCTTCGTCGTCGGCGTCATCACCTCCCTGTTCCACGACGCGGGTTACATCCGGCGCAGTGACGACGAAGGGCCGCAGCGCAACGGCGCGGAATTCACGCTCAACCACGTCTCGCGCAGCGCGCGTTTTCTCGGCGAGTATCTGCCGGCGGTCGGGCTCGCCGGGGCCGTTCCGGTCGCCTGCCAGATCGTGCATTTCACCGGCAAGGAGATCAACTTCGACCAGCTCGAGCTGGACGACCCGAAGGACATGACGGTCGGGCATCTGCTCGGCACCGCCGACCTGATCGCGCAGATGGCCGACCGCTGCTATCTGGAGAAATGTCGCGACCGCCTGTACGGCGAGTTCGTGCTCGGCGGCGTCGCGGTCGTGAGCTCGGCAAAGCATGGCCGCAAGGTCCTCTACGCCTCCGGCCAGGATCTGCTCAGGAAGACGCCGCAGTTCTACCGCAGCGAAACCCGGGAACGCCTCGAAACGAGCTTCGGCGGTGTCTATCGCTGCGCCGAGCACCTGTTCGACGGCGCCAATCCGTACCTGGAGGCCATCGACAAGAACATGCGCTACCTGGAGACCGTCGTGGAGAAGGACGACTGGACGATGCTGCGGCGCAAGCCGCCGTGCTTCACCTCGCAAAAGGACACGCTGCGCAACATGACCGGCCTGGTCGAGGCGCATCTCCAGGGCTTGTAGGCCGGTATAAGCTTGCCCCGGACCGCGATCCGGGGAGCGCAGCTCGTTGCCGGCATCGCCGGGAACACCCCGCATCGAGTGCGAGGTTATCCGGCCTACGAAGACGCTGTGATGTTGGTCACGTAACGCGCGTAGAGCCCAGGCAGCTCGGCCAGTATCCGATTCTTTCCGAGCACTTCGCCGGCGGCGATCGCCTCGCCGAGAAGCTCCGGAGTCAGTGACTCCAGGGCAGGCACGGAGACCGGCGCGTAGCTGAGGTGCCAGGGCTCGCGCTCGACGCCGCCGCGGAACGCGGCGTAGGGACGAAAGAAGCCGTGGCCGGGCAGATTTTCCTCGAGCCAGCCGGCGAGGCGCTCGAAAATACCGCCCGGCTCGAACTCCTGCGGCATGAGACGCACCTCGTAACCTTCGGGCACTGCGCCGATATCGATGACGTCGATGTCGGTGCCCCAGTGGTGCCGGCTCGCGCCGGGCAGCGCCGACCAGCGCAGAATGCTCGCGATCAGCGTCGACTCGTCGAGGCCGGCATGCTCGAGCAGTGCTCCGTCCGCCGCGAGCAGAGGCCGCTCGCCGCGGTATTTCGCGTTCCAGATGCGGCACTGGTCGTCGAAGCTGCGAAACGCGCTGTAGGGCGCCAGGTCGATCCCGTCGCGCGACGCCGCGCGGCGCAGCTCGAGGAAAGGCTCGACAACCGCAGCGTGCACGCGGCAATCGAAGCCTGTGAGCGCACGGATGTGCCGGTCCGTGCGGCCGGTGAGCTCCAGCGGATCTCGCATTCGCATTGTAGAATCCTACTACCGTCCCGCCCGCGCCCGCACCACGCATCGCGTGCCGGATTATCCCGGCTGGTGAGCGCGCTGACCTCAGCGCAATGCGGTCAGAACCGCCACGATCTCCTCGCGCAATTCGGTAATTGCGTCGGAAATGGGCTGGTAGGAAACCGCGACTGTTTGCGCGTCCGCGCCCTCCAAACCTGTCGAATGGCTTTCCCAGGTCTGATGCAGACGCATGCCGGAGGCCGGCAACGGCTCCGGCAGAAGCATGCACAGGTCGCGGATCTCGAGTACATACGACCAGCCCAGCCGCGGAGTGCCGAGCATTCGCTCGCGGTCGTAACGAAGTTCGAACGTGACACGCTCGAGCTCGCCGAGCTTGAGCAGCACCTCGAACGCCGCATACCGGACGTTGCGGTTCTCCTCGGTCTGCTCGTTCCGCCAGGTGTTGTAGCCCAGCCCGGTCAACGCCACCGCCAGGCTTATGAGCGCGACCGAATTTCGGCGGACCTGCTCGACGAAATCCGAAGGCCGTTTGCTCGACGATTTCGGCATGCGCGGCATGGTATCAGCAGGCGCAGCGCCTCCTCTCCTTGACAATTATTTAATTAACTGTTTAATTATCTAAAATCTCAATACGCACTCCGAAGATGGCCACACAAACAGACATCCGCAGGCCAGGGCGCCCCACTGGCGCACAGGGCGAGGTCAAGCAGGCCTTGATCGCCGCGGCTCGGCGCCTGTTCGCGGCGCAAGGTTACGGCGTGCCATTGCGGGCGGTCGCCGAGGACGCGGGCGTCAACCCGGCCATGATCCACTACTATTTCGGCGACAAGCAGGGGCTCTACGAGGCCGTGCTCCAGGAGACCGTCGGCCCGTTTCTCACCCGTCTACGCGAGGTCGCCACGCAGCCCTCGCCCGGCCAGGGCGAGATCCGCGCTTTCCTCGAAGCCTACATCGGCATGCTGGCGTCGAACCCGTGGATTCCCCAGCTCATCATTCGCGAAGTGCTGGCTGATCATGGCCGCTTCCGCGATCGTTTCATCCGCCAGTTCGCCTCGCAAGGCCGCGCGCTGCTGGTCGAGCTGATCGGCCGGGAGCAGCGGACGGGTCACTTGCGCGCCGATCTCGACCCCGAGCTCGCGGGCCTCTCGCTCATGAGCCTCGCGCTGTTTCCTTTCCTCGCGCTGCCCGTGGCCCGGGCCGTGTTCGCCTTCGATACGCAGCCGGGCTTCATCGAACGCTTCATCGGCCACACCGAGAGTCTGTTCTTCCAGGGCGCCCGCGCCGGGGATTCCCCGTGAAGCCCGTGGCTTACCTGCTCGTCGCCGTCGCTGCTGCAGGCTGCGGAGCCGAGACGTCCGACACCTTAGCCGTCGGCACGCTCGAACGCGACAGGGTCGAGCTCATCGCGGAGGCTCGCGAACCGATCGTCGCGATCGTCGTGACGGAAGGCGATCACGTCGAGCCGGGTGACGTGCTCGTGCGCCTCGATACCTCCCGCGCCGAGGCGCGCCTGGCCCAGGCGAGCGCCGTGCGGGACCGCGCGCAACGCCGGCTCGACGAGCTGATCCGAGGTCCGCGGCGCGAGAGTATCCTCAAGGCCGAAGCGCGACTGGAAGGCGCAACGGCGGACGCCGAATTTCAGGAGGCCGAAGTTCGCCGCATCGGCGCGCTCGTGGAGGAACGCCTGGTCAGCCCCCAGGATCTCGACCGCGTGCAGGCAGCGCGCGATCGGGCGATCTCCGCCCGCGATGCGGCGGCCGCCGAGCTTTCGGCACTGCTGCATGGAACGACCGTCGAAGAGCTCGATCAGGCACGGCAGTCGCTGGCCGAGGCGGAAGCGACGGTCGCCGAGCTCGAGGTCGACGTCGCGCGCCTCACCGTGCGTGCGCCCACGTCGGGCACAATCGACGCGCTGCCTTACGAGCCCGGCGAGCAACCTCAGCAAGGCGCGACGGTGGCGGTTCTGCTCGAGGACGGCCGGCCTTATGCCCGCGTCTATATTCCGGCGGCCATCCGCAGCCGCATTCGCGCCGGCACACGGGCCGAAGTGCGCATCGACGGCATTGAACGGGCCTACGCCGGCCGCGTCCGGTTCGTCGCATCAGACGCCGCCTTCACCCCTTATTTCGCGCTCAACGAGCGCGACCGCGGTCGATTGAGCTATCTCGCGGAGATCGACGTAAACGGGAGCGAAGCGGGAGAGCTGCCCACCGGCGTGCCGGTGACCGTCACGTTCCCGGCCGCCTCGCACGCAGAACGCGAGACCGGCAATGCTTCTCCTCCTGCCGCCTCTCCGGCAGGAAGCGGTAAGGACGGCGCGTGACGGCATCATGTCGGATGAGCCTGCCATTCGCGCGAAGAACCTGACCAAGCAGTTCGGTCACCTGACCGCGGTCGATCACCTGAGCATCGAGATCCCGCGCGCGCGCATCTACGGCTTCCTCGGTCCCAACGGCTCGGGCAAATCGACCACCATCCGCATGTTCTGCGGTCTGCTCAAGCCGACCGAAGGCACGGTCGAGGTGCTCGAACTCGCGATCCCCCGGGATGCCGAGGCGCTGCGTCGCCGGATCGGCTACATGACGCAAAAGTTCTCGCTCTACGAGGACCTGACGGTGCGCGAGAACCTGACCTTCCTCGCGCATGTCTATTCGCTGCCCCGCGGTGAGCGGGCCACGCGCATCGGTGAGGCGATGCGCGAGTACAACCTGGAGGACCAGGCGAAGCAGCGCGCGGGCACCATGAGCGGCGGCCAGAAGCAACGCCTCGCTCTGGCCGGCGCCACGCTGCATCGACCCGAGCTCCTGTTTCTCGACGAGCCGACCAGCGCGGTCGACCCGCAAAGCCGGCGCGACTTCTGGGAGAGCCTGTTTGCGCTGGTCGGCCGCGGCACGACCATCCTCGTGTCGACGCACTACATGGACGAAGCCGAGCGATGCCATGGCCTGGCCATCCTGAGTCGAGGCCGGCTGGTCGCCGAAGGCGCACCGCGCGTGCTCATGCGCGACATCGATGCCACCGTGCTGGAGGTCGAGACGGCGGAACCGCGGGCCGCCCAGCAGGTGCTGAAAACTCTCGATTACGTGCGCAGCGTCGCGCAGCTCGGCACGCGGCTGCATGCGCTGCTCGAGCGTTCGACGGAAAGGCCCGCCGAGCGCACTCATGCCGCGCTGCGCGAGGCGGGACTCGAGGCCGCAGTCGAGCAGACCGGCGCGAACCTCGAGGACGTGTTCGTCGCCGCCACGCAGCCGGCGGGCTGAGCGTGGCCGCCTCGTTGAGCCGCATGCTGGCGATCGCCGGCAAGGAAGTGCGCCAGCTTCGCCGCGACCGCCTGAGCTTCGGCATGATCATCGGCATTCCGTTGCTGCAGATCGTGCTGTTCGGCTACGCGATCGATCTGGACGTGCGTCATCTCGAGGCCGCGGTCGCCGATCTTTCGGGCACTCAGGCGGCGCGCAACCTCGTCGCGGCGGCCGAGGCTACGCAGGTCGTCGATGTGCGGCGACGCGTGGGTTCCGCGCAGGCGCTCGAGACGCTGCTCGACCGCGGCGAGATCGCGGTCGGAATCTACATACCACCCGATTTCGAGCGCCGGCTCCAGGACGAGCAACGGCCGGCCGCGCAATTGCTGGTGGACGGCAGCGACCCCGTCATCGAGGGTATCGCGCGAGGTCTGCTCGAGGTGCCCGGGCGGACGCGGATCTACGCCGGCGAGAAACCGTCGCCGGTCTTCGAAGTGCGAACATTTTATAACCCGGAGCGACGCTCGGCCGTGCAGATCGTGCCGGCGCTGATCGGCGTGATCCTCAATCTCACGATGGTGCTTTTCACAGCCATCGCCATCGTCCGCGAGCGCGAGCGCGGCAATCTCGAGCTGCTCATCACGACGCCGATCGCGACGCCCGAGCTGATGATCGCCAAGATAGCCCCGTACGTGCTCATCGGGCTGGTCCAGGTCACGATCATCCTCGCAGCCGGCGTCTGGCTTTTCGACGTGCCGATTCGCGGCAGCCTCCTCGACCTGTATCTCGCCGCGCTCGCGTTCATCGCCGCGACGCTGTCCCTCGGCTTGCTGATCTCGACGCTGGCGCAAACACAGTTCCAGGCGATGCAGCTCACGGTTTTCACGTTTCTGCCGTCGATCCTGCTGTCGGGCTTCATGTTCCCGTTCGACGGCATGCCGCGCGCCGCGCAATGGGTCGCGGAGATCATGCCGCTCACGCATTTCGTGCGCCTCGTGCGCGGCATCCTGCTGCGCGGCGCCGATCTGGCTGAGCTGATGACGCCGATCTATGCGCTGGCGGCGTTCTTCGCCGTAACGGTGACGCTCGCGATCCTGCGCTTCCACAAGCGGCTCGACTGATGAGAAGATGGGGACATTCCTGATTTCAGACCACGAATCAGCCCGCGGGCCATCGGCTCCCGACGAAATCAGGAATGTCCCCATTTTCTGTCGCAACGGCCGATCGCATGTCCACGGCACATGAGCACAGACGTCACGTAGCCGGCGGCGGCAGGCTGCTGGCCGCGCTCGTTTTCACTGCGGCATTCGCACTCGTGGAGGCGGTCGGCGGCTGGCTGTCGGGATCCCTCGCGCTGATCGGCGACGCCGGCCACATGCTCACCGACTCGTCGGCGCTCGCCATCGGCGCGCTCGCGGTCTGGTTCGCGCGCAGGCCGCCCAGCCATCGGCACTCCTACGGCCTGCAGCGCGCCGAGGTCATCGGCGCCCTGATCAATGCGCTGTTCATGGTAGCGGTAGTGGTCGCGATCGGCATGGCCGCCGTGCAACGCCTGCAGTCGCCGCAGCCGATCAATGCGCTGGCGGTCATGGTGATCGCCTCGATCGGGCTGCTCGTCAATGCCGGTGTCGCATTTCTGTTGAGCCGCGGCGAGCAGACCCTCAACATCCGCGCCGCGATGCTGCACGTGCTGGGCGACCTGCTCGGTTCGCTCGGCGCGCTGGCCGCGGGCATCGTGGTTTACTTCACCGGCTGGCTGCCGATCGATCCGATCCTGTCGCTGTTCATCTGCGTGCTTATCCTCGTTTCGAGCTTTCGGCTGCTGCGGGATGTCGTGCACGTACTGCTCGAGGGCGTGCCGCGCGAAATCGATTATCACGAGGTCGGCCGGGCGATGGCGCGCGTGGAGGGCGTGAACGAGGTGCACGATCTGCACATCTGGACGCTGTCGTCGGTGTCGTACTCGCTGTCCGCGCACGTGCGCGTCGGCGACATGGCGGATTGGCCAGCGGTTCTCGACCGCCTTTCCAGTGTGCTGGCTGAGCGTTTCGGCATCGAGCACGTCACGCTGCAGGCCGAACCCCGGGCTCAGGTGCTGCCGCTCGCCGGATCCCTGCCGGTTGCCTCCCGCCGCGAACGGTGACGGCGTTCCGGAATCAACGCAGTCGCGAGCGCGCAGTGGGCGCCAATCTCAATACTTCGACGGGCTTCGATTCATAACGCGCCAGGGCAGCCCGCAGGCGTCGAAATTCGGACCCGGCGAGCGCTTCGAGGTACTCCTCATAGGCGGCCTGATCGTCGAAGCGCGAGAACCAGATGAAGACATGCTCGTTTTCGCGCACGGGCAAGCCCGGGAACGTATTCGGGCTGTGTTCCGTGACGAAGCGGGCCAGGATTCCAGCACCCGCCTTCGACAACGCCGGCGCCACCGTGTCGTCGAAGAGCTCGAGCAATTCCGCGGAGGCCGGCGCATTCAGATAGTGAATGTCGGCCACCACGAGGCCCGCCGGCGCTATCGGCGCGCCGAGTCGGGGCCGTGCCGCACCATCGTGATCGAAGGCCGAAACCGGCGTCGCCGGGCGCAGCAGCAACACGTTGTCGGAGTCGAGCATCGTGCTGTTGGCCGCATCGCGGTGCGCCGCCCAGACCGGCCCGCCATAGAAGGCTCCGAGCGCCTGTCTGCGCGCATCCATGTCGTTGAATCCGCGCAGCCATACGAAGCGATCGGGCCGATCCAGATCGCGGAACTGCCCGATGATGCGCATGCCCGTCGCTTCCTGCGTCTCGACGAACTCCCGGTCGAACAGCTCGATCAGCGTATCGCGCTTGCCGGGTTTCAGCGTGTACTGCCTGAGCTCGACGATATGGCAACACTTTTCCACGGGTGCACTCTCCACGGTACGCCAGCCTCCGATGATCGTGAGCGCGGCCGCGACGAGCAGCATCACGCCGACGCATTGAGTCACCAGCAGGCCGGCCCGGTTCCGCATGGCCAGGGACTGCCCGACTCTGCCGGCGCCCACGGCGATTCCCCCGTAGACCACCGCCTGTGTCAGCGCGACGATTACGCTCATGGCCAGGGCCTGCATGCCAAGCGGCCGCGATTCGGTGCGCAGGAACATGGGGTAGACCGCCAGCACGAAAGCGTATGCCTTCGGGTTCATCAGGTTGATCAGCATCGCCCGCCTGAAGATCACTGGACGCGACAATGACCGGGAGGCGACGGCGGGCAGCAGAGCAGATCGCGCGCGCAGCAACCCGATGCCCAGCCAGGCGATGTACGCCGCGCCCGCGATCAACAGCAGATTGAAGGCGGTCGGGAACAGCACGAGCACGGCAGCGACACCGGTCGC
Organism: Gammaproteobacteria bacterium; assembly: GCA_050740235.1. Lineage (GTDB taxonomy): Bacteria > Pseudomonadota > Gammaproteobacteria > Steroidobacterales > JACDCP01 > JACDCP01. Next base: position 3,192 of record JBOIDB010000169.1, on the reverse strand, counting down.
GCCCACGATCATATGGACTGCGCCGCCGGCTACGACGCCGGACACCGCCGCGGCTCCGCCCGCGATGCCGTTGGTCAGGGCACTCGTCAGCACATAGGCCATATCCATCCCGGGGAGCACGACGACGCCGAGAACGAGGATGAAAAACAACCAGAGGTTCGGATCGGATTGCATGATCGGCACCGACGCGCGCTTTGTCGCAGGCGGCAGTCTACTGCGCTTATAGGTCGATATAAGACCTATATACGGGCTAGGATTGGCCGATGACCAGGCCGGTGGATCGCGTGCTTGCCCTGCTCGAGCTGTTGCAGTCGCAGCCGCGCATCAGCGGAGCGGAGTTGTCGAGCCGCCTCGGCGTCGATCGGCGCACCATCCGGCGCTATATCGCCACGCTGGAAGACATCGGCATTCCGATCCTGGCCGAGCGCGGCCGCGACGGCGGCTATTCGCTGGTGCAGGGTTTCAAGCTGCCGCCGATGATGTTCAGCTCCGATGAAGCGCTGGCGCTCTCGATCGGCTTGCGCGCGGCCCGTCAGATCGGGCTCGGCGGCATCGCGCCCGCGGCGCACAGCGCGCAAGCCAAGCTGGAGCGCGTCATGCCCGAGACGATAAGGCGCCAGGTTCAGGCGATCAACGAGGCCGTCGCGCTCGACCTCCGGCAAACGGGATCGGTCGAAACGTCCGGCTTTCTGGTGGACTTCGCGGCCGCGTCACGCGAGCGAAAACGCGTCCTGCTGCGCTATCGAACGCCCGGGAAAATCGAAACCGAGCGTGATTTCGACACCTATGCCGTCGCCTGCCGTGGCGGACACTGGTATGCCGTGGGTTACTGCCACCTGCGCCGGGATTTGCGATCATTCAGGCTCGATCGCGTCGTCTCGGTCGACCCGATCACCGAATCGTTCGACCGCCCGGAGGATTTCGATGTGCTCGCGTACCTGACGCGAGCCATCGCCGTGCTGCCACGCACGCACGAGATCGAGGTTAACCTGCAGGCCGGCATCGAGGCTGCGCGGCGCGTCATCCCCGGTGACATCGCAACACTGGAGGCTCGCGGCGATTTCGTGCAATTGCGCGCGCAAGCCGATGACCTGGGCTGGTTCGCCCGGGAGCTGGCGCGACTTCCGTTCCCGTTCGAGATCGTTGCTCCTGAGGCGCTGCGCGAGACGCTCTCCGCGCACGGGCGTGAGCTGATCGAGCGAGCCGATCGCGCACCGCGTCACCTACGGCAGTCGTAAGCCCGCTCGAGACCGGCCCCCCTTGGAGTATGATCCGGCCGCGCGATGCGCCGGGCATCGATGCGCAGCCGGTGAGCGTGTGGATCTGTACGTCTTCATCGTTTTTCTGGCCGTCTATCTGGGCATGGCCGCAGGCCGCGTGCCGCAGATCGGTCTCGATCGCACCGGCATGGCGCTGGCCGGCGTCGCGGCGTTGCTCGCCGGCGGCGCACTCGATTTCGCGGGTCTCGTCGAGGCCGTCGACTGGCCGACCTTGCTGCTCATGTTCGCGCTCATGCTGATCGCGGGTTATTTCATTGCAGCCGGAGGCTTCGCCGCGCTCGGCGCCAGGCTCGGCGACGCGCGTCTCGGACCACGCGGCCTGCTCGCGCTCGTTACTGCGCTGGCCGGCATGCTGTCCATGGTGCTCGTGAACGACATCGTGGTATTCGCGCTCGTGCCCGTGCTCGTCGCCGTGACCCGTGCGCGCGGTCTCGATGCTCGCCCTTATCTGCTGGCCGGCGCGCTGGGCGCGAACGGTGGCTCGGCCGCCTCCCTGATCGGCAATCCGCAGAACATCCTCATCGGCGAGATCGGCGGTCTCGATTTCCTCGGCTACCTGGCGTTCGCCGCGGTGCCCGCGCTCGTTTGTCTGGCGGCCGTGTACGGGATCGTCGCCCGAGTCTGGCGAGTCGAGCTGAGCGTATCGGAGAAGCGTGCTGCGGACTGCTCCGTGCCGCCCGTGCACCCGGCCCGCATCGCGATCGCGCTCGCGGCGGCCGTGCTGGTCGTGCTCGGCATGGCGTTCGGCGGCGAGCACCGGGCCGTCATCGTGCTCGGGATCGCGGTGCTGTTGATGCTCGATCCGTTCTACCCGACCCCGAAGGCCTTCGCTCAAGTGGACGGCTCGCTGCTCGTGCTCATCGCGAGCCTGTTCGTGGTGACCTCGACGCTCGGCGCGCTGCCGTCGACGGGCGACGGCATTGCCGGGCTCGCCGGGCGCGGCCTGCTGCAGCTATCGCCTGCCGGGCTGGCCGGCTTCGCGCTCGCCGCCGGCAACACGATCGGCAACGTGCCGGCCGTCGTTCTGCTTCTGTCGGTCGTGCCCGACCTCGCGCCGGAGGTGCTGCGCAACCTCGCGCTGTTCGCGACGCTGGCCGGCAATCTGCTGCTCACCGGCAGCCTCGCCAACATCATCGTCGCGGAACGCGCGCATCAGAACGGCGTGTCGCTCGGTTTTCGCGACTTCGCGCGCGTCGGAATCCCGGTGACGCTGATCGCGCTGGCATTCGCCGTGCTCTGGGCGAGCGTCATCGGCGGCTGATGCACCCGCGCGCTACCTCGTGATCAGGCGCGCGCCGCGGCCGTACGTGAGCCACGCCCAGAACCACTGGACAACGACCAGCAATCGGTGATCGAAGCCGACGAGCATGTAGACGTGCAGGATGCCCCAGAGGAACCAGGCCGGGCGCCCGCGCAGCCTTAGCCAGCCGAAATCGGCGACCGCGGCATTGCGGCCGATCGTCGCCATGTTGCCGCGGTTGCGGAACCGGAACGGGCGTAATGGCCGGCCGTCGCGCACATGCCGCTTGAGCTCGCGGCCGAGATGCCTGCCCTGCTGCTGGGCCACCTGCGCGAGTCCGGGCAACGGCGCGCCATCGGCATCCAGGGCGAGCGCCGTGTCGCCGAGCACGTACACGCGCTCGAGCCCGGCCGCCTCCAGCGTGTCGCCGACCGGCACGCGCCCCGCGGCATCCGTCTCGACCCCAAGCCACCGGCCGGCCGGAGACGCGGCAACGCCGGCGCCCCAGAGCACCGTCGCGGCCGCGACAGCCTCTCCGCCGATCGTCACGCCGCCCGCGTGCACGTCCTCGACCATTGCTCCCGTACGCACGTCGACGCCGAGCCGCTCGAGCGCGACGCGCGCATATTCCGACAAAACCGGCGGGAAGGCCGGCAGCAGGCGCGGACCCGC
>JBOIDB010000168.1:0-5657 GCA_050740235.1 Gammaproteobacteria bacterium | reverse complement strand
GCTCTGTACAGCCGGTCCATTCTCGTCTTTCAGCCAGAGTGGGTGAACAATGGGGACAATCCTGATTTTCCGCGGAAAATCAGGAATGCCCCCATTTTCCGGCGGCGAAGCCGATGGCGAGCGCCACCAGCACCGGGATGATAACCGCCCGGTTGCCGAGGCGCATATAGGGCGTCTGGCCGCTGTGTGGCTGGACGCTGGCGCTCAGCACATCGGCCACGAACTGCGGCGAGGCCTGCGTGACGCTGCCGTCGGGGGCGATGATCGCGGACACGCCGGTGTTGGTTGCCCGGAGCTGCCAGCGTCCGGCCTCCAGCGCGCGCATTCGAGCGATCTGCAGGTGCTGGTGGGGCGCGATGGAGTCGCCGAACCAGGCATCGTTGCTGAGGTTCACGAGCAGCGTCGCCTCGGGCAGATAGGCGAGTTGCTCGGCGCCGTAGGCGTCCTCGTAGCAGATGCTCAAGGCCAGTTTCTCGCCGGCGGCGAGATACGGCTGCGGATCCGACGCGCCGGGCGCGAAATCCGTGTACGGCAGGTTGTGCAGTCGCAGCCAGGCGCGCACGAAACCGGGCACCGGAAAGTATTCGCCGAACGGCACGAGATGGCGCTTGGAATAGACCTGCAGTGTGTCGCCCATGACCAGCACCGCATTGCGGTATTGATCGGCATCCGGGTCATACATCGGAATGCCGATGAGCAGAGCGGTACCGCGTTCCCGCGCTTCCGCATACAAGGCCGACAGATAGTCTTCCACCTGGTGCGCCAGGGCCGGGATAGCCGCCTCGGGCCAGACGATCAGATCGCTGCCCCAGTTCGCCTCGGTGAGATCGCGGTACAAATCGAGCGTCGGCGCGAGCTGCTCGGGATCCCATTTCACTTTCTGCGCGATCGCGCCCTGCAGCAGGCTTACCCTCAGCGGCTCCCCGGTCGGCTGCGTCCAATCGATCGTTCGGAGGCCGGCGGAACCCGCCCATACGGCCACGAGCAGCACCAGCACGCCGACCTGCACGCGCGCCGTGCCTCTGAACAAGGCAACCAACGCACCGGCGGACAGAACGACCGCCCAGGTGACGCCGTAAACGCCGAGGACCGGCGCGAGCCCGCCGAGCCAGGAGTCGACCTGGCTGTATCCCAGGCTCAGCCAGGGGAATCCGCTCAGCACCCAGCCGCGCAGCCATTCGATCAGCACCCAGCCGGCCGGCAACACGAGCAGCCAGCGCAGCGCGGGTGAGCGGCCCGGCCACCGCGCGCTGGCATATCCCAGCAGCGCCAGGTAAAGCCCCATGATCGCATCGAGGCCGAGCTGGATGGGCAACGCGACGTAGAGCGGCGTGCCGCCGATCAAACGCACGCTGATGTATATCCAGTAAGTGCCCGTGAGGAACGCGCCCGCGCCGAACAAAAAACCGCGCCAGGCAGCTGCGCGCGGCGGCACTCCTTCCCATGTCAGGAACAGCACGGCCGGACAGAGCACGGCCAGCGGGTAGAGATGGAACGGCGAAAACGCGAGCGGCAGCGCGAGACCCGCGCCCGCTGCAATCCAGCCGCCGCGCCGCGCGGCCAGATGCGCGACATCAGGCCGGATCACGACGCCGCGTCGATCGCCGTCTCGTTGCCGGGCACCCTGACCTGCAGCGTATCGATGCGCCGCCGGTCTGCCCGGACCACCTTGAAGACGAAGCCGCCGAACTCGATCGACTCGCCGCGCCTCGGCAGGCGGCCAAACTCGTGCATCAGCAGTCCGCCCAGCGTGTCGTAGTCCTCGTCGCTGAACGACGTGCCGAAGTACTCGTTGAAATCCTCGATGCGCACCAGCGCGCGGCAGAGGTATTCGCCGTCCTTGCCGCGCTGGATCGGCTCGTCCTCCGCCGTATCGTGCTCGTCGTCGATGTCGCCGACGATCTGCTCGAGCACGTCCTCGATGGTCAGGAGCCCGGCGATCCCGCCGTACTCGTCGACCACGATGGCCATGTGGTTGTGACTGTCGCGGAATTCCTTGAGCAGCGCGTTCAGGCGCTTGCTCTCGGGAATGAACGACGCGGGGCGCAGGCATTTGCCGAGGTCGAAGTCGTCCGGCCGATGCTCGGCGAAGAATCGCAACAGGTCCTTCGCCAGCAGGATGCCTATCACCTCGTCGCGATCGTCGCCGATGACCGGGAACCGCGAATGGCCCGAATCGAGGATGACGCGCAGCAACTGGTCGGGATGCGCGTCGCGCTCGAGCACGACCATGTGCGAGCGCGGAATCATGATGTCGCGCACCTGCATCTCCGACACCTTGAGGACGCCTTCCAGCATGGCGTTCTCGTCGAGGTCGAGCAGGTTGCGCTGCCGCGCCTCCCGCAGCATCTCGATGAGCTCTTTGCGGTCCCGGGGCTCGCCGGCCAGCGCCTGAGTCAGGCGCTTGAGCCAGCGGCCGGTGCCGGGACCGTTGGTACTCGGAGGTTGGTCGTCTGTCATGTGTCCAATGATAAACGCGACGCCCGCGTCGGCCTGACGCCGGTCACTTTTGTCCGATGTTTTCGCGTTCGTATGGCGGCGTATATGGTGGCTGGGGCGAAACAAATCAACGTGCGTGACTCCCGTCATGCGCATCACCGTACGGGTCACAATAGCCGAGCCGGGCCAGAATTTCTCCCTCCAGTGCTTCCATGACGGAAGCTTCGTTCTGCTCAGTGTGGTCGTAACCTAGCAGATGGAGCGTGCCGTGCACGACCAGGTGCGCCCAGTGCGCGGCGGCAGGCTTGTCCTGCTCTGCGGCCTCGCGGGCCACGATGGGGGCGCAGACGACCAGATCGCCGAGCGCCGAGGCGCGCCAGCGCGGTGGCAGATCGGCGGGCGGCCCGGCCCGGAAAGCCAGCACGTTGGCCGGCCGGTCGCGGCGGCGCCAGACCCGGTTCAGCTCTCGCGACTCCGATTCGCCGACGATGCGCACGGTCATGGCTGCGCGATCGCGGCGGCCTTCGAGGACGGCGGCGATCCAGCGCTCGAGCTCCGCCTGCCCGGGCAGGCCGGGCGCGTCGCAGGCCACCTGCACCGTCAGGTCAAGCGCCACCGTCCGTCCGGGGCGCGCCGCCCTTTTCCCTGCCTCCTGTCTGCGCCTCGTCGGTCTTCTGTCTCTCATAAGCTTCGACGATGCGCTGCACGAGCGGATGGCGCACCACGTCGCGCGCGGTGAACCACGTGAAGCCGACGTCGCCGATGTCTTTGAGCACCTCGACGGCATGTCTGAGGCCCGACTGCACGTTGCGCGGCAGATCGGTCTGCGTGACGTCGCCGTTGACGACCGCGCGCGAGCCGAAGCCGATGCGCGTCAGAAACATTTTCATCTGCTCGATGGTCGTGTTCTGCGCTTCGTCGAGGATCACGAAGGAGTCGTTCAGCGAGCGGCCGCGCATGAAAGCGAGCGGCGCGATCTCGATGGCGTTGCGCTCGATGAGCCGCGCGACCCGTTCGAATCCCATCATCTCGTTCAGCGCGTCGTACATCGGCCGCAGATACGGGTCGACCTTCTGCGACATGTCGCCCGGCAGAAAGCCGAGCCGCTCGCCGGCCTCGACTGCCGGCCGCACGAGCACAATGCGCCGCACGGAGTCGCGCTCCAGCGCTTCCACGGCGCAGGCTACCGCGAGATACGTCTTGCCCGTGCCGGCGGGACCGATGCCGAAGCACAGATCGCGCTCGCGGATGTTATCCAGATAGGCGCGTTGATTCGCGCCGCGCGCGCGAATGGTGATGCGGCGGGTCCGGACCAGCGCGATATCCGGCGATTCCTGCGCCGCATCCGCTGTGTGTTCCGACTGAGCGTCGGGCGCATGATTGGCCTGTTGCAGGCAGCTGTGCACGCGTTCGGCATCGAGCGCCTCCATCTCGGTCAGGGCGAACAGCCGGCGCAGCACGTCGCCGGCGACCCTGGTCGATCCGGCCGGGCCCAGCAGCCGGAACCGATTGCCGCGATTGTTGATCTCGACGCCGAGCCCGCGCTCGATCTGGCGCAGGTGCCGGTCGAAAGGCCCGCAGAGATTGGCGAGGCGCGCGTTGTCGGCGGGCTCGAGGATGAGTTCCGGGGTCGGATTGCCTTGTGCGACGATCCGCTGCATCAGCATCCGGTCGCCAGGGTGCCCGGCGAGCCCGCGAAACGGGACGGCGCCCCGTCACGAATCGGCGTGGCATCGAGGCGTCCGCGCAACGAATTCCGCAATGCTTCGGTGATACGCACGTTCACGAATCGGCCGATCAATGCGGCATCGCCGTCGAAATTGACCCAGCGGTTGTTCTCGGTGCGCCCGGCCAGCTGTCGCGCGTTTTTCACCGACGGGCGCTCCACGAGCACCCGCTCCACCCGGCCGACCATGCCGCGGCTGATCGCCTGCGCCTGCGCGTTGACCAGGGTCTGCAGCCGCTCGAGACGGCGCTGCTTCACTTCGTGAGTCACCTCGTCGGGAAACGACGCGGCCGGCGTGCCGGGCCGCCGGCTGTACAGGAAGCTGAACGACTGGTCGAAACCCACTTCGACGATGAGGTCCAGCGTCGCTTCGAAGTCGGCATCCGTCTCGCCGGGAAAGCCGACGATGAAATCCGTGGAGATCGAGATGCCGGGCCGCACCTCGCGCAGCCGGCGGATCTTCTGCTTGTACTCGAGCACCGTGTGGTTGCGCTTCATGGCGGCGAGCACGCGGTCGGAGCCGCTCTGCACCGGCAGGTGCAGAAAGTCGGCCAGCTTGGGCTCTTCGGCATAGGCGCGGATCAACGACGGCGAGAATTCATTCGGATGCGAGGTCGTGAAGCGAATGCGCTCGATGCCGTCGATCAGCGCCACGTAGCGGATCAGCAGCGCGAGGTCGGCGAGCGTGCCGTCGTGCATCGGGCCGCGGTAGGCGTTCACGTTCTGGCCGAGCAGCGTGACTTCGCGGACGCCCTGCTCCGCGAGGCGCACGACTTCTGCAACCACGTCGTCGAACGGGCGGCTGACTTCTTCGCCGCGGGTGTACGGCACCACGCAGAACGTGCAGTACCGGCTGCAGCCTTCCATGATGGAGACGAACGCGGTCGGCCCTTCGGCCCGCGGCGCCGGCAGATGGTCGAATTTCTCGATCTCGGGAAAGCTTACGTCGACCACGGCGCGGCCGGTCGCGCGGACGTCGTCGAGCATCTCCGGAAGCCTGTGCAGCGTCTGCGGTCCGAAAACGAGATCGACGCAAGGCGCGCGGCGCGTGATCGCATCGCCTTCCTGGCTCGCAACGCAGCCGCCGACGCCGATCATCATGTCGGGCCGCTGGTCCTTGAGCGCACGCCAGCGGCCGAGCAGCGAGAAGACCTTCTCCTGAGCCTTCTCGCGCACCGAGCAGGTATTCAGCAGCAGGACGTCGGCCTCCTCAGGGTCGGCCGTGAGCTCCAGGCCGTGGCTCGAACGCAGGACGTCCGCCATCCGGGCGGAGTCGTACTCGTTCATCTGGCAACCGAAGGTCTGGATGTGCAGCTTGCCGGGCATGTCCTTTCCGCAAGGGCCACGGTCAGTCAAATTACTCTCTCCCGCCACCTTTGCCAATGTCCGGCAGCGCGCTCGGGAACCGCAACAGAACGTTTTCCCGGGGGAAGCCTGAACGCCGGGGGCCTTCTCGAAAACGCTGTGAATCCATCCCTGGACGCTCCGGGGG
>JBOIDB010000167.1:0-8430 GCA_050740235.1 Gammaproteobacteria bacterium | reverse complement strand
ACGCTCGCCGGTATCCGGCAGCATCGCCAGGATGACGCTGCCTTCCGCCGCCTTGTCCGCGACCTGCAGCGCGCCCGCGACTGTGCCGCCGGCCGAGATGCCCACGAATATGCCTTCATTGCCCGCGAGCGCGAGCGCCGTGTCGCGCGCCAGCACGTCGTCGATCGGTACGAGCTCGTCGTGCAGATCCCGGCGCATGACCTTCGGCAGGAAATCCGGCGTCCAGCCCTGGATCTTGTGCGACTTCCATTCGTTGCCGCCGAGCAAGGAGGCGACGGCGGGCTCGGTCGCGACGATGCGGACGTCCGGACGCGCGAGCTTGATCATCTCCCCGGCGCCGGTCAGCGTGCCGCCCGTGCCCCAGCCGGTGACCCAGTAGTCGAGCCGGCGGCCGGCGAAGTCACGCAGGATCTCCGGGCCGGTCGTATTGCGGTGATAGGCCGGGTTGGCCTCGTTCTCGAACTGGCGGGCCAGGAACCAGCCGTACCGGCGCGCGAGCTCCTCGGCCTTGCGCACCATGCCGCTGCCGCGTTCCGCGGCGGGTGTCAGGATGACTTTGGCGCCGAGAGCGCGCATGAGCTTGCGGCGCTCCACGGAGAAGCTGTCCGCCATGACGGCGACGCACGGGTAACCGCGCGCTGCGCAAACCATCGCCAGCGCGATGCCGGTGTTGCCCGACGTCGCCTCGACGACGGTCTGCCCGGGCTTCAGCGTGCCGCGCCTTTCGGCGTCCTCGATGATGCCCCAGGCCAGACGGTCCTTGACCGAGCCCATGGGATTGAACGACTCGATCTTGACGTACAGCTCGACGTGCTTCGGCGCCAGCCGGTTGAGCCGCACGATGGGCGTGTTGCCGATGGTGTCGACGATGCTGTCATAGATCATGTTGGCTCGCTCCGGTCGTGGTGGATCGGCCGGCCTGCGCCGGCCCGGGCCGGATACTATGCGACGAACCCGGGCGAAAAGCACCCGGCGGGCGATTTCCGCAGGTACGGGTTTCTGGCACCATTTTTCCCGGGCGGCGTGCCGGGGAGAGCGCCTCGATGAATGCCGAGTACGCTTATCTGGGCGTCGCGCTGGCCGGCGCCATGTACCTGTTCTGGAGCCAGCGCCTGCGCACCGACATGACGGCCTTGCTGGTCATGCTGGCCATGATCGTTCCCTGGCCACACCCGGACGGCGACTGGCGCGGCGTGCTCGAGCCGGCAGAGGGGTTCTCCGGCTTCGGCAGCGCGGCGGTGATCATGATCGCCAGCATGTTCGTGCTGGGCGCCTCCATCGTGCAGACCGGCGCGGCGGAAGCGCTGGGCCTCAAGCTGCTGCGGGCTGTCGCCCACAGCGAGTGGCGCCTGCAACTGGCGGTGCTGGCCGTCGCGACCGCGATCTCCACGTTCGTCAACGACACGACCGTCGTGCTGATCCTGCTGCCGCTCATCGTCACGCTGTGCAAGGAACGGCAGCTCTCGCCGTCGCGCTACCTCATGTTCGCCGCGTATGGATCGTTGCTGGGCGGCATGTGGACGCTCATCGGCACGCGCAGCAACATCATCATGAGCGATTTCCTGCTCCAGGAGACCGGTTCCGGCATCGGCTTCTTCGATTTCACGCCGATCGCCGCCGCAGTATTCGTCTGTTGCGCCCTGTTTTTCATGCTTGTTGGCCGGCACCTGCTGCCGGCACAGATGCCCGTGTTGTCGCGCGACGTGATGAAGGAGTTCCTGACCGAGGTCGACGTGCCGGAAGGCTCCGAGGCGGCCGGCCAGCGGCTCGGCGACCTGGAGGCATTTGCGCGGGACAAGCTCACCGTCGTGCTGCTGCTGCGAGAGGGACGGCGCGTTCCGCGAGCTTCGGAGCTTCGCGAGGGCGATGCGCTCATCGTGCGCGGGTCGGCCGAGCGCATCGGCGAGCTGGTCAAGTCGGCCGACTTCAAGGTTCGGGAGGAGTCGAAGCTCGACGAGAAGGCCCTGCAGAGCGTCGATCTCGTCACCGTCGAGACCGTGCTGCCGGTCAACTCGCGCTACGCCGGCTATACGCTCAGCCACATCCCGTTCCGCCGCAACTACGGCATGACCGTGCTCGGCCTCGCGCGTCACGGCAAGCCCGTTGCCGAGCGCGTCATGGATACGCGCCTGGAGGGCGGCGACTCGCTGCTGCTGCTCGGCAGCGCGGAAGACGTGGAGCGTCTGCGGGACAACTCCGCGCTGCTCGTTCTGCAGGAGGAATCCTTCCCGGCGATCGGCAAGCGCAAGGCCTGGACGACCGGCATCCTGCTGCTCGGCGTGATCGTGCTCGCCGTAAGCGGCGTGCTGTCGCCGACCATCTCGATTCCGCTCGCGGCGGTGTGCGCCGTGCTGCTCGGCTGCATAAGCTGGCGCGGTGCCTACGAGGCCATCGACTGGCCGACTCTGGTCACGCTCGGCGGCATGATTTCGTTCGGGGTCGCGCTGGAGAAGACCGGTGCCGCCGAATCGCTGGCGCGCGCGACTGTGGACTTGTTCTCGGGCGTGGACGCGATCTACCTGTTCGCGGCCATGCTGCTCATTGCGATCCTGCTGACCCAGCTCATCGAGAACGCCGCCGTGGCCATCATCATGGCGCCGGTGGCGTTCGAGGTCGCCCAGGCGACCGGGCTCGACCCGAAGCCAATGCTGATCGCTATCGCGATCTGCGTGTCCGCCGGCTTCAGCACGCCGGTCGCGCACGAGAGCACGATCCTGGTCATGGGCCCCGGCCAGTATCAGTTCAAGCACTACCTGATGATCGGCAGCGTGCTTGCGGTGATCACCTGGATAGTGGCGACGGTTCTCACGCCGATGCTCTGGAACCTGCTATGAGTATCGGTAGATAGGCCTCAGCTGGTATTGCCGTGCGCCGGCAAGCCGGCCGCGTCCTTGAGGAGGCGGGCGAGATGCAGCAGGTTCCAGGCCATGAACTCGGCGCTGCGTCGCGTGAATTCGTTCTCCGGGCCGCCCGAGCCCGGGTCGCAATACGAAGGCCCGGGACCCGCTTCGCCGACCCAGTAGGCGTCGGCCTGCGGCGGGACGGCAAAGCCGATGTGCTGCAACGAATAAAGGAGATTCATGCTGCAATGCTTGCCGCCGTCCTCGTTGCCGGTGACCAGGCAGCCGCCGACCCGGTTGTAGTAGATGTACTGGCCACGGTCGTTTTTCTCGCCGGACGCCGCATAGAGCCGCTCGATGACCTTGGTGCAGACCGCCGATTTGTCGCCCAGCCAGATCGGCGTGGTCACCACCAGGATTTCGGCCGCGAGCACCTTTTCGTAGATCGCCGGCCAGTCGTCGCGGAGCCATCCGTGATCGGTCATGTCGATCGACACACCGTAGGCGATTTCATGGTCGACGGGCCGCAGGACCTCCACGCTCACGCCGTTGCGTTCCATGATCGCGCGCGGGATCGCAATGAGGCCGTCGGTATGCGAGGGCTCGGGGGAGCGCTTCAGCGTGCAGTTGAGAAACAACGCGCGCAGGTCGGAGAAATCCCATCGGCTCCGCGCGACGAGCCGTTCCTGATCGGCGCTGAGGTCCATTCGGCAGGCTCCGGCAGAGAATACGCGCCGCGGATGACGCGCCTCATCGGCAGCAAGAATCGTGCCGCGGAAATGTCCTCCCGATCGTTAGCTGTCGCGGGGCTTGCGTTTCCGCAGCGCCCAGCTGCCCGTTGAGTTATACGGATTGCCGGGCTCACCGTCGTCGGGCGGCTGGTCATCCTCGAGCTCGAGCTCGGGGTTGTGCAGGAAGGTCATCAATTTCTGCGTATCGTCGAGACCCGACGTGTCCCAGACGTTGTGGCGGCCGTCCTTGATCTGGATGCGTCCGGTGCGGCTCGTTTGCGCTTCCTGGCCGTCGGGCGGCTGCGGCCGCTTGCGCGCCTTGTCGCGCTTGCGCCGGTCTTTCTTCCTTCGGTTTCGCACAGCGATCTCCTTGTCGTTCGGAGTTTTTTGTCGTGCCGAGACCGCATAGGGCTCAGCAAGCGAATTTTATTTTCACAGCGGCCCCGCGGTTGTGACCCGACTCACGTTTTTTTTCCATTTCGCATTATGGAAACCCCTATGCAGCGCCGCTCCGGAGCGATAGAGTGTCGCGAAAACTAACCCGGCGCCCGGCGGCGAGATCGAACCCCAGAAGAATCCCGATCGACCGTGCGCCCCGGAACCGTCGCATCGACGGAGGGGAAAAGCCATGAGCAAAGTCGCGTCCCTGCAGGAACAGACCCGGTTGTCGGATTTCATGGACGGCCTGAAACGCCGCAACCCGGACGAGCACGAGTTTCACCAGGCCGTCTACGAAGTCGCCACGCACGTCATCCCGTTCGTGCTGGCGAACCCGAAATACGAGAAGGCCAGCATCTTCGAGCGCCTCACCGAGCCCGACCGCCTCATCAGCTTCCGGGTCTGCTGGGAAGACGACGAGGGCAACGTCCGCGTCAATCGCGGCTATCGCGTCCAGCACTGCAATGCCATCGGCCCCTACAAGGGCGGCCTCCGGTTCCATCACAACGTGACGGCGTCCGTGCTCAAGTTCCTCGCCTTCGAGCAGACCTTCAAGAACAGCCTCACCGGCCTGCCGATGGGCGGCGGCAAGGGCGGCGCCGATTTCAACCCCAAGGGCAAGTCCGACCGCGAGGTGATGCGCTTCTGTCAGGCGTTCATGACCGAGCTGTTCAGGCACGTCGGCCCCTACACCGACGTGCCGGCCGGCGACATCGGCGTGGGCGGCCGCGAGGTCAGCTACCTGTTCGGCCAATACAAGCGCGTCGCAAACCAGTTCACCGGCGTGCTGACCGGCAAGGGGCTGGCCTTCGGCGGCAGCGAAATCCGCGTCGAGGCGACCGGCTACGGCTGCGTGTATTTCATGCAGGACATGCTCAAGCACCACGGTCAGGACATCGAGGGCAAGATCTGCGCCGTGTCCGGCTCCGGCAACGTGGCCCAGTACACGGTGGAGAAGCTCATCCAGCTCGGCGCGAAGGTCGTGACCCTGTCGGATTCGAGCGGCGCCATACACGATCCCGCGGGAATCGACGCGGAGAAGCTCGAGTTCATCAAGGAGCTCAAGGAGGTCAGGCGCGGCCGCATCCAGGAGTATGCCGAGAAGTTCGGCTGCGAGTATCTAGACGGCAAGCGCCCCTGGGTCGTGCCGGTCGAGCTGGCGTTCCCCTGCGCCACGCAGAACGAGATCGACGAGCAGGATGCGCAGACGCTGGTCAAGAACGGCTGCATCGCGGTGTCGGAGGGCGCCAACATGCCGAGCACGCAGGGCGCCATCAACGTTTTCCTGGCCAGGGGCGTACTGTTCGGGCCGAGCAAGGCGGCCAACGCGGGCGGCGTGGCCGTCTCCGGCCTCGAGATGACGCAGAACAGCATGCGCCTGTCATGGACCCGCGACGAGCTCAACACCAGATTGCGGGACATCATGGAAAAGATCCACGACCGCTGCGTCAGGCACGGCCGGAAGGAAGGTCTGAAAGACGGGCAGGTCAACTATCTCATGGGCGCGAACGTCGGCGGCTTCATCAAGGTAGCCGATGCCATGCTCGCTTACGGAGTGCTGTGAGTTGGTGTGCTGCCCCGTCAGTTCGTTTGCCAGATCGTCGTAGGCCGGGATAACCCCGCGCTTGATGCGGGGGTTCCCGGCGAACCGCCGGCAACGGCCTGCGGCCCCCGGATCGAAGTCCGGGGCAGGTATATGCCGGCCCGCGGGTTGTCCCGGCCCGCGTAGGCCGGCACCGGGGAGAGGGGGCCCTTGATATACGAGAATCTTCTCCGATACCGCAAGGCCCGGTATCTGTGGTGGGCGATCGCGCTCGCCGTGGTCAGCGTCGTGCTGTTCGCGACGCAATCGGACACGCAGCCTGCGAGCGGCGGTACCTGGCAGGGCTACACGCTCGGCACGATCGGCGCGCTGCTGATCGTGTGGCTGGGGTTGCTCGGCATCCGCAAGCGCCGCTACGCATCCTCGCTGGGCACGGTGCAGGGCTGGGCTTCCGCACACATCTATCTGGGCGCGGCGACGCTCATCGTTGCGACGCTGCACTCCGCCGCGCAACTCGGCTGGAACGTCCACACGCTCGCCTGGGCATTGATGCTCATCGTCATCCTGAGCGGGTTCTTCGGCGTATACACGTACATGGCCTATCCACGGCTCCTGTCCGCGAACCGGGGCGGTGAAGCGCGCGAAAAGCTGTTCGCGGACCTCTACGAGCTCAACGACAAGGGGCGCGCCCTCGCCCGGCAGACGCCGCCCGAGGTAGCAGTCGTCGTCGATAGCAGCATCGAGCGGACGTCGATCGGAGGCGGCGTGCTCGCACAGCTGTTCGGCGTCGATCATTCCAAATTCCTGCGCCAGCCGGCGGACGGCAATCCTTCGGCGGCCTCCGCGACTGCGAGCAACCGCGATCAGCAGGCCGTGATCGACTTCGTGGCCGAACGCATCCCGCGCAGCGAGAAACGCGCGGAGGCGGCCAACCTGCAAGCGCTGCTGTCAGTGCTCTGCCGCCGCCAGGCGGTCCTGCGCCGCATCAGGCGGGACATCCGCATGCAGAGCTGGCTGCAGACCTGGCTTTACATTCACGTGCCGCTGACCCTGGCCCTGCTCGGGGCGCTCGTGGGTCACATCATCAGCACGTTCCTGTACTGGTAGCGGCATGCAAGTTCTGCTGCGCGAGCTGCAATTACACCGCGACGGTTCGACGACCTATCACGACCGCGAAGTCACCAGCCCCTCCATCAGCCTGGGCAGCGGGCCCGATCAGGTCATCCAGCTCCTCGGCGACGACGTGGCTCGCCGCCACGCCGTCATCAAGGGGACGCGGATCGTCTGCCGGCGCGGGCTGCGCATCGGCGTCAACGGAAAACCGGTCCGCTCGGCCTCACTCGGGCCCGGCGACCGGCTCGAGGTCGGCGGCCACCGGCTGGAGATCGTCACGCCGCCCGGCGGTTTCGACCTCGCCATCGAGATCACGCGGGACCGCGACATTCGCAGCAGCGCGTTCGAAGGCGCCTTCCGCACACGGCTCGATCAGACCGTGGTCGGCAAGCGGGCGCTCTCGTGGGTATTGCTCGGTGCCGTGCTCCTGGTCGGGCTGCTGGCGCCGCTCGCCAAGGTCATGCACGGCGAGCGGATGGGGGAGACGCTCCAGGCCTGGCTGCCGGGCGATGCGTTCTGGACGACCGGGGCGCTGCTGCCGGCGCACGCGCTCGAGATCGGCGACGACTGCTCGGCGTGCCACGTCGAGCTGTTCCAGCGGGTGCGGGATGAGCAATGCACGGTCTGTCACAGCGATCTCGCCGACCATGTCCGCGAGACGATCGCGCCGGGTTTCGAGACCCGGCGCTGCGCGACCTGCCACCGCGAGCACAACGAGCCGCCGCAGATGGTCGTGACCGCGGACAAGCTCTGCACCGACTGTCACGCCACGCCGCAGAACTTGCCTGCGGGGGCGCAGCTGGCGGCGGTCGACGGCTTCGATCCGGAATCGCACCCGGCCTTTCATGTGAGCCTGCTCAAGCCCGCCGATCCGGAGGCCGGTGTTGTGTCGGATTGGATCCATGAAGTAACATCGATCCGGAACGCAGAAGAACAAACCAACCTGAAGTTCCCGCATGAAGTTCACCTCGGCGGCACGAAGGTGCGCAAGACGAGCGACAGCTCGCCGCTCGTCTGCGCCGATTGTCACGTGCTCGACGAGGACCAGGAGCACTTCGTGCCGGTGACCATGGAAGCGAACTGCCTCGCCAGCGGCTGCCACGATCTCGGATTCGGCACGGCCGATCCCGGCCGGCAGCTCCCGCACGGGCGGCCGCTGGACGTCGTATCGGTGATCGAGGCGCATTTCATGCAGCAGTTCGGCGATCCCGACGCCGCGCGGGGATCGCGGCCGAGACGCCGTCTGCCCGATCGCGGCGCGGCGGAGGACGTCTGCACGAGCGGCGTCTACGAGTGCACCATGGCGCGAGCGGAGAACGAAGTCGCCATGCAGTTCACCCGGATCGGCTGCGTGACCTGCCATCGCGTCGAGGACACCGGCGCCGCCGAGCTCAATCGACGGTACGACGTGCACCCGGTCAGGCTCGTCGGCGACTACATCCCCAGCGCGCTGTTCGACCATGCCGCCCACCTGATTCTCGAGGACAAGCAGGGCGACGCCGCCTGTCTGACCTGCCATGCCGCGAGCACCTCGACCGAGAGCGCCGACCTCCTCATTCCCGACATCGACAACTGCGTCGAATGCCACGGCGACCACACGGTGCCGGACAAGGTCGCGCTGGGCTGCATCGAGTGCCACGGCTACCACCCGACGCAGCGCCTGCACGGCGCACCTCTGGAGTCGGCGCTGTGAGCAGGATGAGCCTACGATTATGTCGACTTCGGCATCTTGCGATGGTCGGGCGGCGGTTCGACGGGTTTGTTT
>JBOIDB010000166.1:0-27905 GCA_050740235.1 Gammaproteobacteria bacterium | reverse complement strand
CAGGCCCAGGAACAACGTCTCGTCGCGCAGCAAGAATTTCGCGCCGATCTCGTAGAGATCGCTTTCGGTATCGAAGCGCTCGGGCGGGATCTCGTTGTTCGCGTCGAGCGTGAAACCCCCGGCGAGGCTGTTGATCGTCGCGCGGCTGCGATTCCAGGTGACGTAATAGCTCTGCTCCGGCACGGGACGAAACGTGAGGCTCGCCGTGCCGCTGGGGTTGAATTCGCTGGCCGAATCAGAGGCCGCCACAAACCCGGGCGGCGGCAGCGGGTCCTCCGCCGAGACGTCGTAATAGTCGCCGCGCAGTCCGAGCAGCAGGCTCCAGCGGTTGCTGAAGCGGATGTCGTCCTGATAGAAGAGGCCGTACTGGTACGAATCGCTGCCGGTCGTGTCCGAGATCAGAAAATCGTTCGTGCCGTCGCCGTCGACGTCGTAAGCGGCGCCGGGCGAGACGAAAACGCCGGCCGTATCGAGGAACACGAGCTGCGCCTGAATCTCGGGCGGCAGGGGAATGCGTCGGCTCTCGATGGGCGCGGTGAGATCGATCGGGTTGTCGGCCTCGGTCGTGAACTGGCTGAAGCCGACCACGTGGTTGTAACGGAAGGCCAGGCCGGCGATGGCGCGATGCTCGAGCGCGAGACCGCCGATCGCCAGCTCGTAATCGTGCGCGAGCTCGGTGCGCGCTTCGAACGTGCGGTTCTCGTCGATGATCTCCACGAAGCTGTTCTGCTCGACCTCGAACTTCGACAGATCCTGCCAGGCGAACCGGTTGGTGAACTTCGTGCGCTCGCCCATGACCCACTGCGTGGTGAGATTCAGAATCAGGTTGTCGGCCCGGCTCACGTCCAGCGGATCGTTGAGCACGCGATGGAACGGGATGCGGACTTCGCCCGTCGGGCCGATCACCGCGCCCGGGCCCGGGATGCCAGCGAAGCGCGCATCGGGCGACACGCCGGTGCCGGTGATATAAGTGCCGTGGTCGATCAACTCCTGGGTGGCGCGGTTGATGCCCGCGATGTCCGGATAGACGTCGGCGTCGAAATACTCGACGTTCAAATCGTAACGTTGCACGGGCGAAGCCTGCCAGGCGAGGGCGAGGTAGGCGCTCTGCGATCGCGTTTGTGCGAAATCGTAGTAGCTGCCGTCGTCGACGCCTTCGAGACTCAGGCGGTAGCCGATTTCGCCTTGCCGGAGCGGACCGCCGAGGTCGAGCTGCGCGCGATACCGATCGAAACGACCGGCCGTCAGTTTGGCGTCGGCGCGGAACTCATCGAGATCGGCTCGCTTGGTGACGAGATTGACGTAGCCGCCGACGCGCTGCGTCGGCCCGAGAAACACCGGCGGCGGACCCTTGACGATCTGCAGGCTCTCGACGCTGTTGAAGCTGGTCGGAAAGCCGAAGCCGTTGTTGCCGCCCGTGCGGCGCAGGCCGTTCTGGAACAGTTCGCCGAGATCGCCGCGAATCGTCGGCAGGCTCGTTACGCCGAAGACGTTCGGCGAAAATGTATTCGACGACAGTCGAGTGATCGCCTGGATGTCCTCGATATGCGCCTGCTCGATGAGCTCGCTGGTCAGCACGGTCACGGATCGCGGTGTCTCCAGTACGGTCGCGCCGCTGCCGAACAACGAGTCGAGCGATACCGCGGCAGGCAGGACTGCGCTGCCCTCCGGCAGCGTTTCCTCGACCGTTATGGTCTCGAGGGGCGTTGAATCTTCGGTTTCCTGGGCAAGTTGCTTGTCGGCAGCCTGCTCCTGCGCGGCGCCGAGCGCAGGCAGGCTCAGCACGAGCAGACAAGGAACGATCGATCGTCGGCGCGCGAAACTCAACGCCGTTCGCCGAAGCTCAAATCCCCGTCGGTTTCGCTTCGGCCAGCAGCTTCGTCAGCGCAGCGTAACCGACCGGCTTGACGAAGTGGCTGTTGAATCCGGCCTCGTGCGACTTGCTGCGATCTTCATCCTGCCCCCAGCCGGTGAGTGCGATCAGCACGGCGCTTCGACCCCACGGCTGTTGTCGCATCTGCCGGGCCACTTCGTAGCCGTTGAGCTTCGGCAGGCCGATATCGAGCAATATCACGTCGGGCCGGAATGTCGAAGCTGCTTCGATCGCCTCGAGACCGTCGTAGGCCGTTTGCGTGCAGTGGCCGGCCAGCGTGAGCATCTTTGCCAGGGAATCGGCCGAGTCCCGGTTGTCATCGACTATGAGAATGCGGCGTGGGGTCGCGCCTGTCAGCTCGCCGACAGGCGTTTCCGAAGATGCTTTCGGCGTTTCCTCCATGATCGGCAGGCGCACGACGAACTCGCTTCCGCGCCCGGCCCCGGCGCTATCGACCACCACCGTGCCGCCGTGCATTTCCACCAGGTTCTTCACCAGCGTCAGCCCGATGCCCAGCCCGCCCTGGGAGCGCTCCTGCGAAGTGTCGACCTGCCTGAACATCTCGAAGATATGCGGCAACATCGCCCGGGGAATGCCGATCCCCGTGTCCTGCACGCGCACCACCGCCTCATTCCCCTGCCGCTCGGCCGTCAGACGGATGCGGGCGCGCTCCGGCGTGTACTTGGCCGCGTTGTTCAGCAGATTAGCCAGAACCTGCGCCATCCTGGTGAAATCGGCATTGAGCCAGATCGTTTGCGCGGGCAGCTCCACCGTCAGCTCCTGACCGGATGCCTCGATCAGCGGTTTGCTGGTCTCGACCGCGCTCTGGACGATCACCGCCAGCGCTACCCGCTCCCTGCGGAGCTCGATCCTGTTGCGGCTGATGCGGGATACGTCCAGCAGATCGTCCACCAGCCGGACCAGATGCTTCACTTGCCGCTCGATGGTCTGGCGGGCCTGCTCGCTCACTTCACCGTCGATCCCCGGCATGCGCATGATCTGCACCGAATTGCCGATGGGCGCCAGGGGATTGCGCAATTCGTGAGCGAGCATCGCAAGGAACTCGTCCTTGCGCCGGTCGGCTTCCCGGAGTCTTTCCTCGGCCTGCTTCCGCTCGGCGATTTCCTCCTGCACGCTCCTGAAAAGCCGTGCGTTGTCGATGGCGACCGCCGCGTGCGCGGCGATGCCCAGCGCAATGCGCTCGGCGCGCTCGGTAAAAACGCCGATTTCGGGATGCCCGAAGAAAATGCCCCCCAGTACCTCACCCGAAGACGAGACGACCGGGACGGCCAGATAGCTCCGAACGGGCAAATGCCCGCGCGGCATGCCCCTGTGCGGCGGGTTCTTCCCGTAGCGCGGATCGGCCCGGACGTCCTCGATGCGCACGACCCCTTCGCCGCGGAACGTCGGCGCAAACACCGGCGTGTTGCGCGGGAGACCGAATTTGTCGAAGGCCTCGCGCGGCGCGCCGCTCAACGTATACAGCAGATATGACTCGCCTTTGTCGTCCGTGACGTTGTGGAAGAACGCCCCGAATTTCGCGCCGGTCAGCCGGGTCGCCGCATCGGTCGCTCTCTGTAATACGGATTGCAGGTCCAGGCTCGACAAAGCGCGGGCAACATCGTTGAGCGACTCCGCTTCGCTGCGCGCCTCGCTTTCCCGCGCGAGCAGGCTGTTGCGCTCCGCCTCTGCCTCCTTGCGGTCGGTGATATCGCGGGAGATCGCCAGAAGCCGCTCCGGTCGTCCGCGGTCGTCACGGATGGGGGTGACGATCACGTCCCACCACTTCGGTTTGCCCATGAATGTCGGACAGTAACCGACGAACGCCCCGCGCTCTCCGGCCGCCGCGCGTTCCACCGCGCATCTGGCCGCCTCATGGTCCGAGCCTTTCCAGAAATCGATCCACGAATGGCCCAGCAGCGCCTCGAGATTCTCGATCTCCAGCCGGCGCTGTCCGCTGTCGCTCATCGACAGCAGCCGCCCCTCGAGGTCCAGGGTCTTTATGCAGTCTTCGCTGCTCTCCATGATCGGCCGCAGAAACTCCTCGCTCAGCCGCAACCTTTCCTCGGCCTGCTTGCGCGCGGTGATGTCCACCAGCATGTTGATGCCGCCGGTGATCGTGCCGTCTGAATCGCGCAGCGGCGTCGGATAAGCCTCGAACCAGACGTGAGTGCCGTCCGGTCGTTCGGCGATCGCCTGCTCGCCGCGCAGGGCACGGCCCTCTTTCAACGCAATGGCCATAGGACATTCGTCGTGCGGCATCGGCGTACCGTTGGGGTGGTACAGCCTCTGGGTGACGCACCAGTTGTCGGTGCCCAAATTCGGTGTGCGACCGCTAAACGTCACGCAGGCGCGATTGAAATGAGTCAGCCGGCCCTGAGCGTCCGTGGTGTAGATCGATGCGGGAAGCGCATCGATCATCTCACGGAACTGACCTTCGACTTCGCTCGGGCTCGGCTCGGCCTGCGTATGCTCGATGGGATCGGCAGCCGGTCGCGCATCAGAGATGATCGGCATATCCGCCTCCTGCGTAATGGGCTGAACCGGAATTGCGCCTCCCGGATGTTCCTGGTTCCTTTGACTTCGGCGGCATGGAGCCGAAACGCATTGTACCGGGTCTGCGGCCGAGGTGTTGAACGGCCCGTTGTGGAACGAAGCGGCTGCGCTCCCGCTCGGCGCATGCACAAAAAAAGAGGAGGCCGTTGCGACCTCCTTTCAATCGATTCCGTGGCCGGATCAGGGTGTGTCGGGATCCTCCACAGGCTCGTCCTCCATCATCTCGTCCTCTTCCGGCGCATTCACATCGACGTCCGGCACGGTCACGGTTTCTTCCTCCGTGCCCACATCGACGTCCGGCGCATCGACGTCGTACTCCGGGACCTCGCCGCCCTCGACGTCGACATCCGGCATATCTCCTTCCTCAGTCTGGTCGACATCGCAGCCCCAGATGAGCAATGACGTCGCAGCCAGCAATGCGAAGAGTCCATGTCTGTTCATGTCATCCAACCTCCTATGACGATGGCGTTGATTCCATCCTGCCTTGCTACCGGAATGCAACAAAGGTGCCAATCGGTGACCTCTCCGCAGCAACATTACCGGGATTGGTCACGGACCCCCTGTGGAGTGCCGTTCGGGCGCTTCCGATTCGGATTCGTCCCCACCGGATTCGGCGCCCTGCGGACGTTCTCCATGCGCATGTCCGCCGGCGGTCTGCGCGATCATGGACCGATACGCCTCGGGCGACAGCTCCGGAAGCGCCTGCACGAACGCAACGATACCCCAGATGGTCTGGTCGTCGTGCGTTTCTCCCCAGGCCGGCATGCCCGTCATTTTGATGCCGTGCTTGATGACCCAGAAAGTCTCCGCGAGGTCGTGCGCGCCGTGCTCCACGAGGTTCGGCGGCTTCGGGTTCAGGCCTGCGCGGATCTCGCTCACTTCGCCGCCCGGCGCCACGTGGCAGACAGCACACATGGCATCGTAATGTTCGGCGCCCTCGGCGACGAGCGCCGGATCGCCGAGCGGCGGGACCTCGATCGCATCGAGGCGGCTCTCGATCGACCGCTCGCGAATGGTTTCCATGAGCCAGTGCACGGCGGCCGAATCCGGTTCGCTCGCAGCGACGTTGAAGGCGCCGGAATACACGAGGCCGAGCGCCGCCGCGGCGATCAGCACGATGGTCACCAGCACGGACGTGACGATCTTCATGGCATTCTCCGTCTATTGCGTTGTCACACTCGCCGCCGTACCGGGCGGCCGAAGTCGGGGTCGTCGCTGACGCGCCGCGCCTGGGTGCCTTGCGGGTTGTCGTACCAGCCCGGATCCCGATATTCGCCGCGCGCGAGACCGTCGCGCACCTTGACCACCGTGAACATGCCGCCCATCTCGATGTTCCCATAAGGCCCTTCGCCCCACATCATCGGCAGCGTGTTGGGCGGGCCCTGCATGTGTCCCATCTGGACGTGCTGCTGATGCTCCGCCATGCCGTCGCGGCCCATCGCCATGTAGCCCGGCAGCATTTCGCGGATCTGCTGCTCGATGCCGCTCTGGTCGACGCCGAGCGTGTTGGGGATCCCGTGCCCCATCGCGTTCATCGTGTGATGCGCCATGTGGCAGTGGAACGCCCAGTCGCCCGCATTGGCGACGAACTCGATGTCGCGCGTCTGGCCGACGGCGACGATCTCGGTCGTTTCCTGCCGCCAGCGCTGGCGCGGCCAGCGGCCGCCGTCCGAGCCGGTCACCTGAAACTGATGGCCGTGCAGATGGATCGGGTGATTCCACATCGACAGGTTGCCCATGCGGATGCGCACGCGTTCGCCGGTTCGCGCGACGATCGGGTCGATCACGGGGAACACTTTGCTGTTGAAGGTCCACAGGTCGAATTCCACCATGATCGACGGGTCCGGCCGCCAGGTACCCGGGTGCAGCGCCCAGTTATGCAGCACGAAGCAGTAATCGCGGTCGACCGGCAACTCTTCGCCGCCGCGCGGATGGATCACGACCATGCCCATCATGCCCGCGGCCATCTGCACCATCTCGTCGGCGTGAGGATGATACATGTGCGTGCCGTGCTGGTTGAGCGTGAACTCGTACGCGAAGGTTTCGCCCGGCTCGATGTGCGGTTGGGTCATGCCGCCGACGCCCTCCATGCCGGACGGCACGAGCATGCCGTGCCAGTGAATGGTCGTGTGCTCCTTCAGCCGGTTGGTGACGAAGATGCGCACCCGGTCGCCTTCCACGACCTCTATGGTCGGCCCCGGCGTGGAGCCGTTGTACCCCCAGCATTTCGCCGTGCAGCCGGGCGCGAACTCGTGATCGAGCTCTTCGGCGACCAGGTGAAATTCCTTCACGCCATCGTTCATGCGGTAGGGCAGCGTCCAGCCGTTCAGCGTATGCACCGGCACGTAGCCGTAGCGTCGACGCGCGGCAGCGGGTGCGACTCCCGTCGCATCCGGAGAGGTGTCGGCGGGTACCTGTGCAATTGCCCGGGGCCCGAGGCTGCCCGCGAGCGCCCCGGCACCGGCGAGGTGCAATAGATTGCGTCGCGTGATCATTTTTCGTCTCCATGCTCGGTGTGGTGCATTTCCATGTCGGAAGGCGCGGGCGCCGTTATTTCAACCGCGTCGATGCGGGTGGCACCGGCACCTGCATCGGGCGGCAGCGTCCTGCCGACGGTCCGCGCGAGCTCGGTCCGGGCCAGCCAGTAATCGCGGACCGCCTCGAGATAGCCCTCATACGCGTCATATTCCTGCCGTTTCGCGCGCAGCAGCTCGAAGACGCCGGTGAGCATGAAGTTCACGCGCTCCTGGGTGCGCCTGACGATTTCTTCACGCAAGGGCACGAGCGCCTCGTGATGCTCACGCAACCGTTCTCGCTCCGTCATCATCTGCGAGTAGGCGAGCCGCACGGCGTTGCCGATTTCGATCTGCAAGGCGTCCAGCTCGGCTTCGGCCAGCGCGAGACGCGCCTCGGCCCGCGTCACAGCATCGGCGTTCCGATTGAAGATGGGAATCTCGAGCCCGAGCGTCGGTCCCCGCAACACGGAGTCGTCCGTTTCCCGCTCGCGCTCGGCGCCGAGCTCGACGTCGCCGAGGGCGCCGAGCCAGCGATAGCGGCGATTCACGCCGACATTGTCGGCGAGCAGCTCCACCTCCCGGCGCTTCGCGGCAAGGTCGAGACGATACATCTCAGCGAGTCGGTCGAACGACTCCAGCGCATCTTCCGTCTCCGGCGGCTCCGGCAGGCCGCTGGCGATCTCGTAGGACGCCTCTGCGGGCAAAGCGAGCAATCCGTTCAGCCGCGAACTCTCCCGCGCTACGCCGGCCCGCGCGTCAAGCAACGCGAGCCTTGCTTCGCTGGCCTCGGCCCGCTCCAGCGCGAGCTCGAGGTGCGAGATGTTCCCCGCCTCGAAAAAGCGCTCGGCCAGCGCCGCGGAAGCTTCGGTGGCTTTCACGATAGCGGCGCGCATGTTCTCGAACTGAAGGGCACCGGCAAGCTTGAACCAGGCCGCTTTCGCGTCGGCTGCCAGATCGACGATCTCGTCGGCCGCAAGCTGCTGCGCGCGCTCGAATTCGCCGTGCGCGAGACGGCTTCGCGCTCTGAGCAACAAGAGATCGGTGAAGCTCTGCGAAAGGCCGAGCGTCAATCGCTCCGCGGCGGCGGCGGGGTCGTCCGAATCGAGCCATGAGGCGGACAGTCGTGGATTGCTCAAGCGCCCCGCTCGGTAAACATCGGCGGCCGCGAAGCCGAGCTGCGCGTAGACGGCGCGAATGCGCGGGTTCTGCAGCAGCGCAATAGCTACCGCGTCATCCGCGCTCAGCGGCTCGCTCAGCAGATCGTGCACGAGCTCCCGTGTTTCCTCGTCCGGCTGCCCGGCAGCGTCGAGACCGCGTTCCGCGGTGAGTTGCTGCACGTCTCCCCGGCCGAGATCTGCAGGCAAGGTCGCGCAACCTGTCAGGACCGCGGTGGCGAGGCCGGCGCCGACATGTGGCAAGAATCTGCAAGACAGCATTTCCCACTCCCGAAGACGGCTGCGCCGCAAGACGGCGCAGCCACGAAGCGGCCTGCGTTACCAGGGCCGCGAGGTGTCGTCAGATCGTGAGTCTGGAAATGGGAGGTCGGTACAGCGGAGTGTCGAACCGCGAGGAAAACGGCCGGAATGCTGCCGCAGGTGCGAGCGCGTCGGCGAAGAGCAGCGCCGTGCCGGCGGCCGCGGGAGCGGCCGTCGAAGCCGCCGTGCAGCCATGCGCCGGCCCGCAGTCGCAGCCGCAGCCGCAGTGATCCTGCGTTTCCGGCATGGGGGCATCGGCCGCGGTGTGATGATTCGCGTGCGTGTCGGTCATATCGTGTGCCGTACGTGCGGAGGTCGGGTCACATCCGCCGTACGACGGACCACCGGTAAGCGCCTCGACAGAAGGTGCGAGGGCAATGACCAGGGTCAATGTAGCGAGGATCGAGCGCATGAGCAGAGTCGACTTTAGCACGATGCACGGTTCCCCCGGCAGGAACGCAACAAGCGCCGCCGGGCCGATGACGAGGCCTTGCGGTGCCGGTTACGGACGACCACGACCAGCGCGGCTATCGGGACACGGCTGTCAGCAGCGAGGCGCCCCAGAGAATCAAGCCGACGCCGCTCAGATAGCCCAGCCCGTGACCGGGGGGTGTGCTTTTCTCCAGCAGAACCAGTGCCGCCAGGCCGATTATCCAGTAGAGGTTCATGATGCCGCCGTAGAAGAGCAGGCCCATGAGCACCCAGCAGCAGCCCAGACAATACAGGCCGTGCTCCGCACCCATGCGTAGCGCGCCACGGTGGCCGCCGCGCCATCGAGTGATGACGAATTCCAGTGGCGAGCGGCAGTGCCGGAGGCAGGCATGTTTGAGCGGCGTCAGTTGATAGAGACCGGCGGCGATCAGCAAACCGCCGCCGAGGGCGATACTCGTGCTCCTCATCTCCATCGACGAAAGCCACCCGAGTGACTCCAGCCACCATTGCAGGGCCGTAGCAGCCAGGCTGAAGCCCGCCCACGCGAGCAGATAGCCGGCGGCGAAGACGCCGGTGGGCACGTATGGGGCGCCCTGCGACCGCCACTTGCGGTTGGCGGTCGCGAAAAACAGGATCATCGGCGTCGCGCTCGGCAGCATCATGGCGATCATCATGATCCACCACATGAGAAACATGAGCAGCGCGTACGACGGCGTCCAGATCATCCGCATGTTCACGGGACCGGACATGTCGAGCCCTGCTCCGGCGAGCAGGTATCTCCATGCGAGGGCGACGACCGTGAACAGACCGCCGAGCACGACCAGACGGTCCCGCCGGACGAGCGCTTCCGTGATGGAAACCGCATTGCTCCCACTCGCCGGCGGGGAGGTCGTGAGCGGGAGGGGTGTGGATGCCAAAGATCGCCTTCAGCCGACCGGGCCGGTCGGCGTCATGTGCAGCATCGTCAGGTGTCCGTGGCCGTTCTTCCAATCCAGCGCGATCGGCTTATCGGCATGCGTGGTGCTGCTCGCGTACTCCGCCTCACGGTATTCGAAGCCATGCGGAAGAGTCACGCGAGCGCGGTGCGGCTCGCCGGTCACGGGATTGACTATCGGCCCGAGGTTCGCCTCGACCAGGCCGTCGACGGCGAAGCGCGCCTTGCGGTTGTCGATATCCGCTTCGAACTCGATGTTCGCGAATACCGGTTCGTGCATTTTCTCAAAGGTTGTCGCGAATACATTGAATATAGTCGCGCCCGGCTCGGTTTCCTCGCCGGACAGGATCTTGAGAATCGCCTCGCGCTGCGCGGCATCGGCGCGTTCGTCGACGATCGGCAGCACTTCGCCATGACCCTCATGGATGGCGCCCGGCCAGGCGAACATTCCCGCCCAGCGCAGGCCGTCGAGCTTCACCTTCCCGAAATGCCCCTCGTCGATGCGCATCGCCACGGCCGCACGGCAATTTCCATGCGAGGGCAGTGAGTTGAATTGGCACGGACAGCCCCAGTTACAGTTGCAGGTGGTGACCTCCGGCCCGCGGATGCTCCAGTCGATGTAAGCCATGCCATCGCCCTCTGTGGTTTCGGCTTCAGAAAGAATGAGTATAGCTCAGGGCGGGAAAGCGGCCTTCACGATCAGCGGCAGGTGATCCGACGCGATGCGCGCCTTGCGTCGCGTCGAGACACGGCTGTCGATGACCTGCAATCCGCTGACGAAACACCTGTCCAGCGGAAATACCGGCATTCGGGACGGATACGTGCGGACCGGCGGTGCAGCATCCATGCGTCCGGTCAACTCGCGCATGACCGGCCCGTCGGCGCGCAGCTCGTTGAAATCGCCGAGCAGGATCGTCGCCGCATGCGTTCGGGCGTCGGCCAGCCCGGCGAGGCGTCGGACCTGCGCGCGCCTTTCGACGCGGTTCAGTCCGAAGTGAGTGGTGATGAGCTGCATCCGGGTGCCCTGAAAGTCGCAGATGACCTCCAGCGCGCCGCGGGGCTCCCGGGCCTCCACCGCCAGATCGTGACGCAAGGTCTCGCGAACCGGCAGGGAAGTGAAAATGACGTTGCCGTAATCGCAGCCGCGCCGATTGCAGACATCGCCCTTGACCGCATGCATCTCCAGGCGCGCGGCGAACCATTCGATCAGCGCCTGCCCGTCGTGATGCTGATCGTAAACCTCCTGCATCGCCACCACCGCGGGCGCTTCGGCCATGACGATTCCGGCAATGCGCTCCGGGTCGAAACGACGGTCCGTCCCGATGCATCCGTGCACGTTCCAGGTCATTGCCGTCAGCATTTTCATCGAGGGGTGTCGGTTCATATCCCGGGCTTTCGAGCCTGCAACAGTATACGGTAGGCTGTGCGGAGCCGTTCGGCGGCGCGAGCAGCGTCAGCTCGCCGATATTCTGCCGGACGAGTCTCTGGAATGCGGGAGCGAAAAAGGGCGGCGTGTTGAGAGCTGCACGAATCACGGGATTGCTGGCGATCGTCGTGCTGATGGTGTCGGCGCTCGTCATCGCAGGCCGCACTTCGAACGCGGAGTTCGGCAACGCGCCCGATACGTCGGTCCTCGAAAACGCACGGGCGAGGAGCAACGAACGGATGAGCACCGAAACCCTTGCGGCCGTGCGCGAGCGGTTTTCGCGAATGGAATTGAGGCTCGCCAATGGTCCTCTGATCGACGGCAACCGGGTGACGCTACTGCTGGACGGCAGGCAAACCTATCCCGCCATGCTCGAGGCGATCGAGAACGCCCGCGATCACATTCACCTGGAAACCTACATCATGCTCGACGATGAGGTCGGCAACCGGTTTGCCGATGCGCTCATCGCGCGCAGCCGGGACGGCGTCTCGGTGCGCCTGATCTATGACGGCTTCGGCGCCACCGGCGACGACGATTTCTGGCAGCGGCTCGCCGACGGCGGCGTGGAGATCTTCGAGTACAACCCGCCGGAGCCGGCCGGGAACGCCGAGCTCGGCGATTACGGCAGCCGCGACCACCGCAAGATTCTGGTCGTCGACGGAAAGATCGCCTTCACCGGCGGCATCAATATCTACGAGGTGTACACGAATCGCGCCGACTCCCCGGGCGGCAGCCTGAGCCGCTCCGGCAATGCCGCTGAGCTGCCATGGCGCGATACGCATCTGAAGATCGAGGGGCGCGCCGTTGCGGAGTTGCAGAAGCTGTTCGCTGCCCGATGGAAAGATAACAAAGGTGAGATCGAGGACGGAGAACTGTTTCCGACGCCGCGCCGCATGGGCCGCGCGAGGGTGAAAGTGCTCGCCGGCGTCGGCGGCAACGAAAACCCCTCGGAAACTTACGCGGCCTACATCAACGTAATCGGCCAGGCGCAGGAACGGATCTGGATCACGCAGGCTTATTTCGTGCCGAACGATGAATTCATGAGCATGCTTCGCGACGCGGCGCAGCGTGGCGTGGACGTCAAGATCATATTACCCGGCAAGACGGACGTGGCCCTCATCCGGCATGCATCACGGGCCCTGTACGGAGGGCTGCTCGAAGCCGGCGTGCAGATCTTCGAGTTCCAGGACGCGATTCTGCACGCCAAGTCCGCGGTCGTCGACGGAGTCTGGTCCACGGTCGGCTCGAGCAACCTGGATTTCCGCAGTTTTCTCATCAACGACGAGGTCGATGTGGTCGTCGTCGATGGACCCTTCGCACGTGAGATGGAGCAGACCTTCCTTTCGGATCTCGAGGAAACGCGACAGATCACGCTCGAAGCCTGGAAAGACCGTCCTCTCGGCTACCGGTTTCTCGAGCTTGCAGCGCGGTTGTTCAAGCCCTGGATGTGATGGTGCCGTGTTAAATCACCCCCGCAGGAACAGTTCGTAGACGAGCCCCGTAGCGGCGGCGACGCCGAGCGTGCGCATCATCCCCCAGTTCAGCCGGAGCAGCGCGACGAACGCACCGGCGGCGATGAGCAGGGATGCGACATCCAAAGTGGCCGGGTCCGGCACGAGCAGGCGGACACCCGCCAGGTGTTCCGTTCGCACGCGCGCGAATAGCACGTGCAGCGCGAACCATACGGCCAGATTCAAAATGACGCCGACAACGGCCGCCGTGACCGTCGACAACGCCGCGCTCAGCAGTCGGTTGCCGCGCAAGCGCTCGATATAAGGAGCGCCGAGGAATATCCACAGGAAGCAGGGCGCGAAGGTGGCCCAGGTCACGATGATGGAGCCGAGCACGCCGGCGATTAGTGGGCTGAAAGGCTCCGGACTGCGAAACGCGCCCATGAAGCCCACGAACTGGACGACCTGGATGAGCGGTCCGGGCGTCGTCTCGGCCAGCCCTAAGCCGTCCAGCATCTCGCCCGGCTGCAGCCAGTGGTAGGTGTCGACGGCTTGCTGCGCGACGTAGGCCAGCACCGCGTAGGCGCCGCCGAAGGTGACCGTCGCCACCTTGCTGAAGAACAGGCCTTCGCGGCTCAGCACGTGATCGGGGCCGAGCGCCCACACCACGAGGCCGACGGGGACGAGCCAGATCGCCAGCCAGATCACCAGCACGCGAAATGCCCGCGCGCGGCTCGGCCGCGGCCCCGGCCCCGAGGAGTCTGCGAGCGCCGCGCCGCTCGCCGGATCCGGCGCGGCGATCACCACGAAGAGATCGGGACGCAGCCGGCCGCCGAGGAAACCGATCACGATCGCGCTGCCGACGATGAGCGGAAACGGCACCTCAAGAAAGAAGATGCCGACGAACGCCAGCGCCGCGACGAGCAGCATGACGCGGTTCCTGAGCGCGCGGCGGCCGATGCGGAAGACCGCTTCGACGACGACCGCGAGCACAGCGGCCTTGAGGCCGAAGAACAGCGCCTCGACGAACGCGGCATCCTGATACACAGCGTAGAGCACGGACAGCAGCAGGATCGAAAGGAAGCCGGGCAGCACGAACAGGATGCCGGCCACCAGCCCGCCGGGCGTGCGGTGCAGCAGCCAGCCGATATAGATGGCGAGCTGTTGCGCCTCGGGGCCCGGCAGCAACATGCAGTAGTTCAGCGCGTGCAGGAAGCGCGGCTCGCTGACCCAGCGCTGCTCCTCGACGAGGATGCGATGCATGACGGCGATCTGTCCGGCCGGCCCGCCGAAGCTGAGCGCGGCAACTCTCGCCCAGACTCCGAACGCTTCGCGGAATGTGACCCCGTGCGCATTTGCCGATGCGCGATCTGCGTTTTCCGTGCATCGCGTCCCGCCCACGTCAGTCGCGACCCGCCAGGCGCTCGAGGCGCAGGCGGTCGCGCTCATCGAACAGCCGCCTTGTTAGCAAATACTGCGCCGCTATGACACCCGCTCCGGTGCTCGCGGCGATCAGGAACATAATCAGAATCTGATATTTGACTGCGTCGAAAGGCGCACTCCCTGCGAACAGCTGTCCCGTCATCATCCCCGGCACACTGACAACGCCGGCGGCGGCCATCGCATTGATCGTCGGAATCATTCCCGTGCGGGCGCTCTGCCGCCGAATGTCCTCCAGTGCCTGGACTCGTGTTTCGCCCAGCAGCAGACGTTGCTCGATGACCCGACGCTGCTGCCATGCGGATTGCGTCATGTTATTCATGCTGAGGGCAATGCCGGTCATGGTATTGCCGAGCAGCATGCCAAGCAGAGGGATTGCGTACCGCGGCGCGTACCAAGGTTCCGCGCCGATGACTGTCCACAGGGCGAAGACTGTCAGCACGAACGACGAAGCGAACATCGAAACGCTGCCGGCGCCGAAAGACCACAACCCACCCGCAGTTCGGTCCTGTCGCGCCACGACTTCGTGACTGGCGACCAGCAGCATGATGCTCGACATCAGAGCGACCCAGTGCCACTGCGCATGCGCAAACAGCGTGCGCAGGATCAGGCCGAGCAGCAACAGTTGAATTGCCGTTCTCGCCGCGGAAATCAGGATCGGCCTGCCAAGGCGCAGCTGCATGCGGGTGGTAACGGCAGCCAGCACGAGAACGAGCACAGCCGCCAGAGCAAGGTCCGATGCGCTGAGCGGAATGACGCTCACGAGCAGGGAGCCGCCGCCAGGCGCCCACGATGGAGGGTGAAATGTCGGGTCGCGACGCGCGGGATCTGCGCAAGATCGTGCGTAACCCAGAGGACGGCGGCGCCGCTTCGCGAACGATATCGAGCGACGAGCGCTTCGATCCTTTCGGCATTGACTTCGTCGACGACGGAGGTCGGTTCATCCAGCAGAAGGGCTTGCGGCCCGTTGGTCAATATTCTGAGCAGCGCGAGACGCTGGCGTTCGCCATTCGACAGCCGGCTCACGGGCCAGCACATAATCTCCGGATCCAGATCGAGCTCGGCCAGCCATGCATCGACGCCAGACGCGAAGTGCGCTCCGACCGTGTCTCGCCACCATTGGCTTTCTTCCGGCAGCAGTGCGACCTGACGGCGCCAGCTCGCGGGCTCGATGCGACTGGAGTCCGTTTCATCCAGGTAGATGCGGCCATCGTGCGGATCGAGGTCGGCCATGGCGCGCAGCAGGGACGTCTTTCCGGCGCCAGAAGGGCCCGATAAACAGACGCACTCCTGCGGCGCGATGACCAGGTCGACCGGGCCGAGTTCGCGTATGCGCAACTTGTCCAAACGCAGGCCAGCCACCGCGGGTGTTTGTCCGAACGCTGCCGATTTCGTAGAATATATGCTACAGCGTTTGTAGTGTTCATTACAATGTCATCTGCTGACGGTTCATCCTGGCTATTGTTTATCGGCCGCCTTTCGGGAAAGAGCGGGACGCTCCGAATTCGCTTGTGGCGCGGGCTCAAGGGCATGGGCGCTGCCGTCATGCGCGACGGCGTTTATCTGCTGCCCGCCAGGTCCTCGTTACGAGCCGGCTTGGAAGAGCACGCCAGAGAATTACGCGCATCGGGCGGCACGGCATACGTGCTGGAGGTAAAGTCACGTACGACGGCGGAGGAGGTGGCGTTTCGCGCAATGTTCGATCGCAGCGGAAACTACGGCGCTTTGATGAACGATATTGCGCAGTTCAGAGCCCGCCTGCCGACGTGGACGGAGCCTGAGGCACGGCGGGCCCTGCGCCCGTTACGCCGCGAGCTCGATAGCCTCGCGGCGACCGATTTTTTCCCCGGGTTCGCGAAGGATCAGACGCAGCAGGCTCTCGAGGATGCGGAAACCGCGCTCATCAGGCGCCATTCCCCCGACGAGCCGAAGGGCGCCGAACGCGAAATTCCCTGCCTGGATCCGCACGATTACAGCGGACGCACTTGGGCAACACGGCGACGGCTGTGGGTCGATCGGGTGGCGAGCGCCTGGCTGATCCGTCGGTTCATCGATCGAGACGCACGATTCCTGTGGCTTCGCCAGCCGCGTGACTGTCCCGAGGACGCCCTCGGATTCGACTTCGACGGCGCGACGTTCTCGCACGTGGGAGACCGGGTGACCTTCGAGGTGCTTCTGGTCAGTTTTGCACTGGATGCGGACCCGGCGCTGGCTCGCATCGGAATCCTGGTGCACGGACTGGACGTCGCCGACGATCCGCCGCCCGAGGCCGCGGGCTTCGAATCCATTCTGACCGGCGCCCGCGAGCGCTGTCAGGATGACGACCGGCTGCTGGCGGAGATCATGCCGGTGCTGGATTGCCTTTACGTGGCCTTCCGCCCGCAGCCTCTGGAGTAACGGGCTGCAGGAGCCCGGGTTGGAGGATGTCGATGCAAATCGATGTACCGCTGAGAAAAACCATGGAGCAAATCAGGAATGCACGGTAATTCTTTCGGGCGAACGCTATGCGCGCTCCTTTGCGCTTCGGCGTCAGCGATCTGCATCGCGGGTGCAGCAGCGCGCGGCCAGGCGGCGGCGCTCGACGCCCAGGTGATCGAGCAGGTTTCGGGAGTCGAGCCAACCGTCGAGCCGGACGGCGTAATCCGTATCGGCTGGTCTCGTACCGGAGTGCCTGTATCGGTCGACGGCCGCCGCCTGCCGCCCGCGGCGGGCCTCGGATCCTGGGCCGCCTTCAAGGCGACTTCGCACGGCGCCATGATAATGGGCGACACCGTGGTGTTCGAGGACGAGATAACGCCGGCCATGGATGCCGCGTTCGCGCATGGACTCGAGGTAACGGCCCTGCATAACCACTTTGTGTTCGACCGGCCGCCCGTTTACTTCATGCATATCGGCGGAACGGGCAACGCAGCGGAGCTTGCCGAGGGTGTGGCGGCCGTATGGGATGCAATTCGCGCGATACGCAAAGCGCATCCCGTGCCGCAAGACCGATTTCCCGGCGGGGCGCCGGCCCTGAGCGGCGAATTCGATGTCTCGGCTCTCAAAAGCATTCTCGGCAGCGCGCCCAGCATCATGGATGGCGTCATCAAATTCACGTTCCCGCGCACCGGCCGCATGCACGATACGGAGATCGGCGGCTCAATGGGGATGTCGACATGGGCGGCCTTCGTGGGCTCGCAGGAAAGCGCAAGCGTCGACGGTGACTTCATAATGACCGCAGGCGAGGTGCAGCCGGTGATGCAGGAATTGCGTGAAGCCGATATTCACGTCGTAGCGCTGCACAACCACATGATCGGCGAGCAGCCGCCGTTCTACTTCCTGCACTACTGGGGAAAGGGCGAGGCGAATCCGCTGGCGGAGGGCGTGAAGGCGGCGCTCAAAGCGCAGCGCCCGGCTGGTTCCTCCCAATGACCAAGGGGGAGTTCGGCTGCCTACGCAGTGGACACACCCTCCAAGTGCGAGAAATGCACGCGGTCCTTGCCGCCGGCCTTGGCGAGGTACATGAGCTTGTCCGCGGCGCCGATCAGCTCGTCGACTGTCGCGGGCGCCCGATCGAAAGTGACGACGCCGATGCTGAACGTGACGGGCCAGGAATTCTGCCGCATGGTGAGCCTCAACGCCTCCTGTAGCTTGGTCATGACCGGCTCCACGACGGCAGTCTCGGGCAGCAGCAACGTGAACTCGTCGCCGCCCATGCGCGCCACGATATCGGAATCCCGCAGGTTCTCGTGCAGGGTCATCGCGACGGTTCGCAACACGTGGTCGCCCTGACTGTGGCCGTGCGCGTCGTTGACATGCTTGAAATTATCGAGGTCGATATAGGCCACGGTCAGCGGATGAGCGTATCTGCGCGAACGGGCGAGCTCCGCCTGCGCGACCTCGATGAACGCCCGCGCGTTGAGCACGCCGGTGAGAAAGTCAGTGCGCGCCAGCGTGCGCTCGTGCTGGAGCGAGGCCCGCAGTTTCGCCAGAAGCACGGCGATCGCGACGAAAATCGTCAGACGCGTAGCTCCGTCCCAGGCCAGCAGGAGAGGCGCGGGCGGAGCTCTCTGGGCGGCGAACTCCGCGGAATACCAGATTGCAGCGCTCAGCACGGCGACCACCACGCCTGCCCAGCGCGTGCCGGTCAACCAGGCGACGGCGGAGATGGGGGCCAGGTAGAACAGGGAGAACGCGATTTCCGGACCGGTGAGAAAGTCCGCGAGCCCGATCAGCAGCACGGCCGCGAGGGCAAGCGTAGTCCAGGCCAGCACGCTGCCGTTGCCGGGCCGCCACGCCACCGCCGTCGCTCTGGCCGGCATTACGGCTGCATCCGCTGCGCGTCGAGCTGCTTGACGTAAATGACCTTGTCATCGCACGGCGCATAGAAATCCCTGAGCACGGCGTCTTCCCGATAGCCGGATCGAATGTAGAACCCACGCGTTCCGGCATACTGGGTCCGGGACGAGGTTTCGACGTAGACGCGTCGGCCTCCCGCGCCCGCAATTGCCTGCTCAGCGCGCGCTAGCAGCACCCGGCCGAGCCCGCGACCCTGAAGGTGCGGCGAGACGGCGATCCAGTAGAGATCGAAGCTCGCGAGCGTGCCGGAGATCGGCCCGAAGCAGGCGTAGCCCGCCAGCGTCGCGCCGTACTCGGCAAGAATGAATTGGTAACCGCTCGCCGGGCCCTTGCCGAGGCGCTCGGTCACGAGCTCCATGGCGATGTCGAGCTCCGCCGGATTGAAGAAGCCCGTCGCGGCGACGATTTCCCGCACGGCGCCTGCATCCGCTTCCCGCACCGATTCGCGGAAGCTGAAGACCGCGCCCGGCGTCGGAAGCTCAGTTCTTTGCGGCTGCACGGGCGGACAGGTTCGTGCCGAGAAGCTCGCGGGCGTTCTGGTCACGGGCGCCCTGCCAGAAGCCGACGAAGAAATTGCGCGCATTCACGCCGAGCGTGCGCGTGTGATAGCCGCCTTCCTGCACGACGAGCGTCGGCAATCCGACCTTGCCCAGCAGGCGGCCGTTCTTGTGAAAATCGCGGGCGTTGAGCGTCCAAGATCCTGTAGGGTCGCCGCGCGCGGTGTCGAGGCCGAGCGATACGATGAGGAACTGCGGTGCAAACCTCGCCATGCGGTCGAGCGCCTTGCGAAGCTGCTTCCGGAACCGCTCGCCGTCGATGTTTTCCGGCAGCGGCATGTTTACGTTCATGCCCCTGCCGGCTCCGGTTCCTTTCTCTTCCTCGAAGCCCGAAAAGTAAGGATAGGTATAGCGGGGATGACCGTGGATCGACAGCGTCAGCACGTCGGCGCGCTCGTAGAAAATATCCTGCGTTCCGTTGCCGTGATGATAATCGATATCGAGCAGGGCCACCTTGCCATAACCGCTCAGAAAATGTGCCGCGATGGCGGCGGAATTGAAGTAGCAGAAGCCGCCGAAGCTGGAGCGCTCGGCGTGGTGACCGGGTGGTCTCACGAGAGCATAGGCATACGGATAGCCTTCGAGCAGGCACTCCGCCGATGTCAGCGCGCAATCGACTGCGCCGATCGCGGCGAAGTACGCGTTCTGGTTGAGCGGCGTGAACGTGTCGATGCAGTAATAACCGGCCCTGAGCGGCAGGTCCTTCGGCGGGCGCGCGCGATTGCGAATCGGAAACACGTAGGGGTACACCGATCTGCCGGCCGGGACGTTCGCGCAGGCGTGCTTCAGGAACTCGACGAACTTCGGCTCGTGCACCGCCTTGATGTGCCGATCGGCGTAGTGCCGGACGTCGATGCGCTCGAACAGCGCGGTCTTGTTCAACTCGGCGACGATCGTGCGAATGCGCACCGGCGCCTGCACGTAGCCCGTGTCCTGGACGTGGTGGATCGAATGCTTGCTGTTGAGGGTCAAGGCGATGCGCCGCTCGCGAGGCACGACCGCCGGACCGGTCCGCACCGCGGATTTCAAGTATCGGGGTTCGCGGAGCCGCACCGGGTCGTCGCGGAATGACCGGACGACCCGATCGACATAGCCCGCCGGCAAAGAGTCGCCGTACTTGCCCTCGAGAATCGCGCGTACGATCTTTCGCGCATCCGCCCGCCGGAGCGTTGCCCGGCCGAGCGAATCGCAGACGAGATACGGCGGGTTCGTGCCGCTCGGCGTAACCGGCGTTTCGTAGGCCGTCCCGACGATCGGCAGCGCGCCATAGCGCTCGTAGAAACGCAGACGCGAGGCATTTTGCGCGCGCGCGGCACGATCCGGCGACAGCTCGGGATCGTCAGGCAGGCACTCGAAGAACAGTCCGCGCACGCCGAGCCGCTGCGACTCCTCGCGCACCCGCTCGTACAGCGCGCTGCCGATGCCGCCGCCGGTCAGGCGATGCCCGGTCGACAGGTAATCGAGGTAAGTGAATTGCAGGGCAGGCTCATGGGATAGGAGCGCGAAGCCCTGCACGCGCGCCTTGCTGCCTTCGGCGACGAACAGGATCGCGCGAAAGCGGAACTTCAACGGATTGCGCAGCTGATCCGGCAGCTTGTCGACGCTGCGTTCGCTCAAACCCGGAAACTGCACGCGCAGAATGGCCTGGACCTGGGCCAGCAGCTCGCGGTTGGCCGGTGTCGTGTCGTCGAATATGCGGCGGATGCGGAACATCAGGGGGACATTCCTGATTTCTCTTTCACATTCCCGTCAGGCTCCGCATCCGATTCGGGGGAAATCAGGAGTGTCCCCATTTCGCGGACCCGATTCGGGCGGGGTCTGACCCCTTTTCGCACCGCCCCGGAGACGATGGCCGCGATCGCTTCGTCGAAGCTGATTCCTGCCTCCGCCAGCGCGGCCGCGAACCCCGCGTCCGGCGCCAGGCAGGGATTGACGTTCACCTCGAGTATCCACGGCCGGCCCGCGTCGTCGACGCGGAAATCGACGCGCGCGTAGCCGCGCAGCCCGAAGATCTCCCAGCATTGCAGTGCGAGCCGGCTCAAGGTCTCGCGCAGTCCGGCGTCGCAGGTGGCGAAATGACGCGTCGTGTGCGCGTACTCGAACGAATCGCCGGCCCATTTGGCGCGATAGCCGACGATCCGGGGCGCGCCGGGCGCGTAATCCTCGAAACGAATTTCGGCTATCGGCAGAACGCGAGCGCCTTCTTCGCACTGGAGCAGCGAGACGTTGAGCTCGCGTCCGGGAATGTAAATTTCCGCGAACCAGCGGCCGCCGAATCGCGCCCGGTGACGCTCGAGCTGCGCAGCCAGCGTCGCCGGATCGGTGACCACCGATTCGTCATCGAGACCGAACGAAGCGTCCTCACACAGCGACTTGACGATCCACGGCCCTTCGCCCGGTTGCGCGGGATCGTCCACCGCCGGCGGCGCCGGACAGCCGTGCCGGACGAGCCAGCGCTTGGCGAGCAGCTTGTGCGAGGTCAGGAATACGCCGGCCTGTGGCGTGCCGGTGAACGGCAGTCCGAGCTCCTCGAGCAGCGCCGGTGCCAGATGAATCAGATGGCCCTCGCCCGCGCGCGATTCGACGAGGTTGATTACGATATCCGGATCGAGAGCGGCGAGGCGCGCGCGCAGTACCGCGGTGTCCTCGCCGAACGGAAGACTCTGCGTCGCGAAGCCCTGCCGTTGCAGCGAGGCCGCAACGACGGCGACCTGGGCGAGGTTGTCCTGCTCGTCCGGCGATGCCGTTTCGGGAATCGGGTCGTGCAGGATGACGGCGTCGCATCTGCGCGTCGAATCTGATTCAGCCGTGGTCATCCTGAGCATTGTAGGGCCGAATTCCTTCGGCCGATTGAATGTGGGGGCGGCGCTGGATTCCTGCGATCAGGCGGCCGATGCGCGTGCAGGCGCGCTCGCGGGACAGCGCAGTGAAGCCGATTCGACGATCGCGCCGATCAGCGCCGGGTAATCCATGCCTTCGAGCGTCGCGATGATCGGCAGATCGGAGTGCGCCGGATGAAGCCCCGCCAGCGGATTGACCTCGAGGAACGACGGCGCTCCGTCCGCATCGAGCCGTAGATCGACGCGGCCCGCGTCCCGGCATTCGAGGCAGCGCCAGATATCGAGCGCCAGCGCTTCGAGCCGCGCGCGCAAAGGCGCTTCGGTCAGCCGCCGGTATTCGACCAGCTCTTCGCAGAATTCCTTGTTGCGATACGAATAGACTTCCGTGTCGGCGCCCGGGCGCAGCGCGATCTCGCAGGTGCCGACGGCCCGCGCGCCGGCCCCCGTGCCCAGCACGCCGACCGTGAACTCGCGCCCGGGCAGATAAGTCTCCACGAGCACCGGCTGGCCGAGCTGTGCGAGCAACTCGCGGACGACCCGTGCGAGCTGCTTGCCGGAGGAGATCTTCGATGCTGCGGTGATGCCCTTGCCGGTGCCTTCCGCGACCGGCTTGGCGAACAGCGGACACGGCAGCTCGACCGCCTCGAGATCGGCCACGGACTCGATCAGCGCGAAGTCCGGCGTCGGCAGGCCGAAGCTCCGCACGACGCGCTTGCACAGGGCCTTGTGCAGGGTCAGTGACGAGACGAGCGGGTCCGAAAACGTATACGGAATGTCGAACGCCTCGAGCAGAGCCGGCACCTGCGCTTCGCGCCCGTAGCCCGACAGTCCCTCGGCGATATTGAACACGAGGTCCCAGCGCGCGCCGTCGGCGAGCCGGCGCGCCAGACTGCGCACGTTGCCGATGCGCTCCGGCTGGTGACCGAGACTGCGCAATGCCGCTTCCAGCGCGTCGATGGTATCGCCGCGGTCGAACTCGGCGGTTTCCAGGTCGCCGTAGCCGGCTGCAAGATAGTCGTCGCGCAGGTCGTAGGTCATACCGATGCGCATGACGTCTACTCCTGCGGCGAGACGCGGGGCTCGCCCGCCGAGTCGTCGACCGGATCGCGGTAGCGGTAACTCCGGCCGGCATAGTTCACGAGCAGCAGGTCGTCGCCGTCGCGGCCGGTGACGTACTGAGGCTGAAGCGGCAGCTTGCCGCCGCCCTGCGGCGCATCGATGACATAGGTCGGCACCGCGTAACCCGTCGTATGGCCGCGCAAACCGCCGATAATCTCGAGACCCTTGTCGACGCTCGTGCGGAAGTGGGACGAGCCCGAGATCGGATCGCACTGATAGAGATAATACGGCCGCACGCGGATCTTCAGCAGCCCGTGCATGAGCCGGCGCATGACGCCCACATC
This sequence comes from Gammaproteobacteria bacterium, assembly GCA_050740235.1. Taxonomy (GTDB): domain Bacteria; phylum Pseudomonadota; class Gammaproteobacteria; order Steroidobacterales; family JACDCP01; genus JACDCP01. The sequence continues at coordinate 4,664 of JBOIDB010000166.1, read as the reverse complement.
GTCGTTGACGCCTTTCAGCAGCACGGTCTGGCTGCCGAGCGGAATGCCGGCGTCGGCCAGCCGCCCGCAAGCTTCGGCAACCTCGGGCGTGAGCTCGTCCGGATGGGTGAAGTGCAGGCTCATCCACAGCGGGCTGTGACGCTTGAGCATGCGTACCAGGTTGGTCGTCACGCGTTGCGGCTGGACGATCGGCTGCTTGCTGCCGATGCGCACGAACTCGACGTGCGGGATGCGCTTCAGGCGCGCCAGCAGCCAGTCCAGCCGCTCGTCGTCGAGGCTGAGCGCGTCGCCGCCCGAGATCAGCACGTCACGTACCGCGGGCGTCTTCTCGATGTATTCGATCGCGCGCTCGATGTCGGTCTTCTTGATGGTCCGCTCGCCGGTCGCACCGACCAGGCGGGCGCGCGTGCAGTAGCGGCAATAGACCGAGCAGAAGCCGGTGACCAGCAGCAGCACGCGATCGGGATAGCGGTGCACCAGCCCGGGCACTGGCGAATCCGTGTCCTCGCCCAGCGGGTCGTCGGATTCGCCCGGCGTGCGCAGGAACTCGCTCATGACCGGGACGACGGTGCGCCGGAGGGCCTGCTGCGGATCCGTCGGATCGAGCAGGCTCGCGTAATAGGGCGTGATGCCGACCGGCAACGGGCCTTCGTGCCGCTTGATCGCGGCGACCTCGTCGTCGCTCAGCTCGATGATGCGCGCGAGCCCTTCGAGCGTGCGGATGCGATGGCGGTTCTGCCAGCGCCAGTCGTTCCATTCGCTGGGCGAGGCGTCGGGAAAGAACCGGTCCTTGAACGCGCGGCTGCGCGGACTGATGGTCAGCCGGGGAACGGCGACCGCGCGCGGCGCAAAACGGCGGGGCGCGACGACGGCCTTGCCGTTCGGGCGGGGAGCATTCGCACGCGCGTCAGCGCGGCGGGAGGGGCTACTTGGGGGTTCTTCGTCTTCGGCGAAGACCCGCATGGTCCTGGGTTTCATCGTGCAGATACCTTGCACCCTTCCGGGCTGATTCAACCGCTTTCAATTTGACCTGCGGCACCGCCTCGACGACCTTTATCGCCAGTGCCGGCGCGAATATAGAACCGGCCCGGAAAATGTCAAGCGAATATTTCACGCCTCCGCGAACGGGCGCCGGCGTCCGCCGATGAAGTAGATCGCGGCGCCGACGGCGAGCGCGATCGCGCCCGCGATCAGGTTCTTCGCGCCGGCGGAGGAGAGGAGCGCCAGGCAGACCAGCAATGCGGCAATCGGGATGGTCGGCCCGCCCGGCAAGCGAACCGTGCGCGGCGTGATCGGCATCCTGCGGCGAAGGACCGGCACCGCCGCGGCTGTGCCGATGTACGTCGCCATGCGCGCGATGACCGACAGCGCCGCGAGCTCGACGAAAGTGCCCGAAAGCGCCAGCGGCAGAGCGACCGCCGTCTGAGTGATCAACGCGATCCACGGCGTGCGGAAGCGCGGGTGGACGCCGGCGAAGACGACCGGCATGCGGCGGCTTTCCCCCAGCGCGAACAGATACCGGGCGCCCGCGAGTACCGTGTTGTTGTTGGTGCCGAGTATGGACAGCACCGCGCCGATGGTGAGCAGCCAGACGCCGGCCGGACCGATGAGTCCTCCGGCCGCCTCCGCGAGCGGCGTCGCCGACTCCGGCAGGTTCGGCACCAGCCCGAGAGAGACGAGCTGAATGAGCGTGTAGATCACGGTGACCGTACCGATCATGATGAGCAGCGCGAACGGCACGTCCCTGCGCGGGTCCTTGAACTCGCCGGCCGCTGCGGCCGTGTTCTCGAAGCCGGCGTAAGCAAAGAGGAGCAGCAGCGCCGCCTCGCCGAGACTCTCGTACTCCGGAGCGGGCACGGGCAGAAACGCATCCCAGCGCATCGCGAACAGGCCGATCGCGATGAGGAAGAGCAGCGGCAACACCTTGCCGACCACCAGCACGACTGCGGTTCGCGCGCCGTGCTTCACGCCGGCGATATTGATGGCCGTCAGCACGAGCAAAGGCACGGTGATCGCGGCCGCGCGGCCTGCGCCAGTGTCGGCGCCCGGCCAGATGGCGGTCAGCGCCTGCGCGAAGCCGGCCGACAGTCCGGCCGCGGAGGCCACGCGCGCGACCCAGGTCATCCAGCCCACCTCGAAGCCGACGAGCTCGCCGAACGCCGCCCGCGTGTAGACGTAGCCGCTGCCCGGCCGATCGAACAGGCTGCCGGCTTCGGCGAAGCACAATACGACCAGCAGCACACAGAGCCCCGCGGCCGGAACGGCCAGCACACTCGCGGAGCCGAGCAACATCGCGGCGGCCGCCGGCAGCAAGTACACGCCGCTGCCGATCACATCGTTGATCGACAGCGCCACGATCTGCCATCGGGAAACGACGCGCAGCAGCGGGGGATGAGAGGGCTTCCCGCTCAAGCGCCGACGGTATGCAGGTGCCGGGTTCGCGGATTTGCATCAGCCGGGCGCATGCAGCAGTACGATACTGCAACGTCCGAAGGCCGGCAAAACGCGAGACCGTTTCCGCGAATCGAAGGAAAGATCAACCGGTCAGGGCGACGGCGGCAAAAATCCGGGCTTCGGTTTCAGAAACCTGCCAGTCGTTCAACTCGATGACGCGCCCCGCTTCGAAGTCCGTGCGGGCTTTCTCCGACAGATACCTGGGCAGGTCGGTCGATTGCCCGGCGCCGTCGAGGATCGTGTCGAGCAAACGTCCACCGTCGGCTTCGTCCGGATGCGCCTTCAGATACGCGCGGCCGAGTCGTGCGGCGGATTCTGCATCCAGGCTCCCCTTGAAGCGCGCGAGCGGCTCCGGCGGCTCCGCGGCGAACGGATCCCGCATTGGCAAGAGCGCGAGCCCGCCCAGTGCGCCCAGCAGCACGAGGGCCTGTCTGCGGTCTTGATTCACGATCTTCAACTCCCGAGCGTCGATTGGAGGTGATCCGACAGGCGCAGAGCGAGCGCGGTCAGCGTCAGCGTCGGATTGGCGATGCCGCCGGTCGGGAATACCGAGCTGCCGGCAACGTAAAGGTTGCGAACTTCGTGCAGGCAACAGTCCGGGTTCACGACGCCGCGACGAGGACTCGCGTGCATGCGCGTCGTGCCGATGTGATGGCGGGACATGCTCATGGTCTGTATGAGCTCGTCCCGAATCACCGGCCATTCGACGCGGCCTTGCGCCGTGCGTCCGAGCTCGCGCCGAAAGAAGTCCACGGCCCGATCGAGCTCCGCGAAGTCCTGCTCGTCATAGGTCCAGTCGAGGCGCACGCGCGGCATGCCCAGCGAATCCCGCTCGTCCATGAGCGTGACGCGGCTTGCGTCATTGGGCATTTGCTCGATCATGAAGAAAAACTGGCCGTGGTTTCCGGCGACGGCATCGGCGTCGAGGCGTTCGAGCCGGCCGTCGATCAGCCTCGCCATGCCCAGGATGGCGGCCGAGGAGGATTGCGCCGGATACCAGGTCTCGAAAGGTGTCAACGTGCAGTTGCGCAGGCGGTGCTGCTGCTGCGCTTTCCAGGTCGGCCCGAGCACCGCCTGTACTTTCTCCCGGTCCCCGTCGACATACAGCGCGGGCACCTGATCGAGCCGCGAGAAGCAGATCGAAGAATTGCGGCCGGCAGCGCCATCGTAGAGGCCGAGGGTGACGTGACCCTGAAAGAACCGCCCGACCAGATCATTGCCGTTGCCGATGCCGGCCGGTACGACGTCGTTGGAGGCGAGCAGAAGGCGGGCATTCTCGATGCCGCCCGCCGCCAGCACGTAGTATCGCGCGCGCGCCGTGTGCGCTCGACCGTCGAGGGTGCGAACATCGAGCGCCTCCACGGCATCGCCGCTCTCGCGCAGGCGAATGTCACGCACGTTCGCGTGAAGGTACACGCGAGTGCGAAGACTCTTCGCTGCGTGGTCCTTGAAGGCGCCGTACCGGTTGCCCTTGATCGCGCCGGTCAAGCGGGTGAAACGGCGCGGCAGCGACTGCAGTCGTGCGTCCCCGAGATGCATCGCGGGCCGGTCGGCCGTCCAGTGCATCGCGGGATCGACCGGGAAGGTGGAAATTTCCAGGAGCTCGCAGGCCCGGTCGTAGTAAGGCTGGAGATTTTCCCGCGTCATCGGCCAGCCGCTGTCGGCGACCCAGTCCCGCGGGCTGAAATCAGCGGGATCGAGCGGCACGCATTTTCCGCCCCAGGCATTGCCGGAGCCACCGAAATAGCGGAATCGCGAGCTGGTCAGATAATCGTCGATATTGCGCGTCGCGCCGCCGGGCCCGACCAGTTGCGCGCTGCCTCGATAAAGGTCCTGAACGTCCGCGTCCGGCTCTTCGCCGCCGCTCTCGAGCACGCAGGCGCTAATGCCCGACCGCTCGAGCTGCCGGGCGATCGTGATGCCGGCGATGCCGCCGCCGATGATCGCCACCTCCGCTTCGATCAGCGTGTTCGGCGACAGCTCGCGCGTGTCTACGAGCATCGCGGATCAGCGAACGGCGCCATGCGCGACCAGCAACGCGACGATCTCGTCGTGATCGTTCGCTTGCGCCTGATTGAGCGCAGTGCGAACCTCCCGCGTGCCGTCGAAGCGGGTGACTGGCACCGCAATATCGACATTCGCGCCGCGTTCGAGCAGAAGCCGCACGGGCTCGATGGCGCCGTTGCGCGCGGCGCTGATCAGTGCGGTCT
>JBOIDB010000165.1:0-16543 GCA_050740235.1 Gammaproteobacteria bacterium | reverse complement strand
CAAGGTCGAAGATCGCCTGCACGTCCTGGACGGCCTGCTGATCGCCTTTCTCAATCTCGACGAGGTCATCGCCATCATTCGCCGCGAGGACGAGCCCAAGCCGGTGCTCATCGCGCGCTTCGGCCTGACCGATACCCAGGCCGAGGCGATTCTGGACCTCAAGCTTCGTCACCTCGCGCGCCTCGAGGAGATGAAAATCCGCGCCGAGAAGGACGAGCTCGCCGCCGAGCGCGAACGGCTGGCCAACATCCTCAAGAGCAAAGCGAAGCTCGACAGGCTGATCCGCACCGAGCTGGAGGCGGACGCGGAGCATCACGGCGATGTGCGCCGCACCGTGCTCGTCGAGCGCGAGGCCGCGCAGGCGATCGACGAGACGGCGCTGATCGCGACTGAACCGGTCACGGTCGTTCTGTCGAAGCGCGGCTGGGCGCGTGCCGCGAAAGGCCACGATATCGATCCGGCGAGCCTCACCTACCGTTCGGGCGACGCGCTGCACTCCATGGCGCGCGGACGCAGCAATCAGCTGGCCGTGTTTCTCGATTCGACCGGCCGCGCCTACAGCCTGCCGGCGCATACGCTGCCGTCGGCGCGCGGACAGGGTGAGCCCTTGTCAGGCCGCCTCAATCCGCCGGACGGCGCGACGTTTGCCGGTGTAATGATCGGCGAGCCGGACGACCGGTGGGTGGTCGCCACGGACGCCGGCTACGGCTTCGTCGTCAGGCTCGGCAGCCTGCACACGCGCAATCGCGCAGGCAAATCGGCGCTCAGCGTGCCGAAAGACGCGGGCGTTCTGGCGCCCGCCGCGATTCCCGTTGCAGGGGAGGTCTCGGTGGCCGCCGCCACCAACCAGGGGCGCCTGCTCGTCTTCCCGCTTGCCGAGCTGCCGGAACTGGCGCGCGGCAAAGGCATCAGAATGCTCGGTATCCCCGCCGCGCGCCTGAAAACCCGCGAGGAGTTCGTCGCCGCATTCACCGCGCTGCCTCCGGAGGGCAGGCTCGTGGTTTACAGCGGGCAGCGAAAGATGAGTCTCAAGCCGACCGACCTGGACGCGTACCGCGGTCAGCGCGGACGCCGCGGCGCTCTGTTGCCGCGCGGCTTGCGCAATGTGGACCGGCTGGCGGTCGAGTGAGTCGATCTCGGGAAGGAGTCCCGCAATGTCCAGAAACGTAGCATCAGGCGATGCACGTCTCATTATTCCGGCGCTCGGCCGTTTATATGCGAGCTTCGGCCCGCTAGCGCAAACCTCGCTGCGCGTGATTGCCGGCGTCGCGCTCATGACCCACGGCTACGGCAAGATTCTCGATCCGATGGGCCGCATCGACATGGTCGAGGGTCTCGGCTTCGTGCCGGGCGAGTTCTGGTCGCCGCTGCTCGCGATTATCGAGTTCTTCGGCGGCCTGTTCCTCGCCTGCGGATTTCTCACCCGCCTCGCCGCGCTCGGCACGACGATCGTGTTGCTGGTCACGGTCTGGTTTCACTGGATCCTGCAGAACGAGGGTTATCCGGGCGCGGAGAAGTCGATCCTCTGGGCGGCGATCACCTTTTTCTTTCTCATCCACGGCGGCGGGCGATATTCCGTGGATCGCGCCATCGGGCGCGCATTGTAGGGTTGTAGGCCGGGATAAGCGGAACGTTCCCGGCGATTTCCGCCGGCAACGGGCTTCGCCCCCCGGAGTCCGGGGCATGCTTATGCCGGCTACGACGTCTCCTGCAGGACGACGTCCGGCTCCTTGACGTAGTAGCCCTGCATGAACGAAACGCCGACCTGCCAGAGCACGGCCATGGTGTTCGCGTCCTCCACGCGCTCGGCGATCGTCTGGATGTTCTTCGACCGCGCCTCCTCGACGAAATCCCGGATCTTTTCCTGCAGCGCCTGGTTGGTCGCCAGGCCCTGCATCAATGAGCCGTCGATCTTGAGATAGTTCATCGGGATGTGATTGAAGATGCGCGTCGGGTCGCGACCCGCGCCGAAATGCTCGACGGCGAAGCCGAAGCCTGCCTTTTGCAGCGATGCGGCCAGGTCGCGCGTCTGCTTGAGCAGTTGCCGTGCGTCCTCTTCAGTGACCTGGAAGCAGAGCTTGCCGGGCGTGACACGCGCCTTCCCGATGTGCGAGGCCAGCCATTCGAGCAGCGAGGGGTCGTTGACCGAATCTTTCGACAGCCGCACGAAGACACGCTGCGGCGTGCGCTTGGCGCAGAACACGATCGCCGCGCCGATGACCCAGCGATCGACGTTCTTCATGAGCCCGTTGCGCTCCGCCGCCGGGAGGAATTCCTTCGGCAGGACTTCCTTGCCCTTGACGTCGACCATGCGCAGCAGAATGTCGTACATGCCCTGGTCATCCCCGGCGAGACTGGCGATCGGTTGATGGATCAGGCGGAACCGATTCTCCATGAGGGCGGACTTGATGTGCTTGACCCAGATCTGGTCGTAGGCGTGGATGCGCGTATCGGTGTCCACTGTCTCGTTCATGCGCACCTGGTTGCCGCCCAGGCCCCGCCCCTCGTTGTTGGCCTGCATGGCGGCCGTGAGCAGGCGGTCGACGCTGCCCGTGTCCTCTCGCGCTATGGCGATGCCGACGGTCGTCGTGACGGAGATCGACTTGCCGGAGATTTCGAACAGCGCACCGGAGATGCGTTTGGCCGCGTTCTCACCCCAGGCTTCCACGTCGCGCGGCGTGCCGCGCTCGAGCAACGCCGCGAACATCGTTCCACCGAGCCGTCCGTACAGGTCGGTCGGCTGCATGAAGCCGGCGAGCTGGCGGGCGACCTGCGCGAGCAGCTCTTCGCTGCCCAGCGGCCCGAGCTCGGCGACGATCTCGGAGAACTTGTCGGGCGTGACGTAGGCCAGCGCGCGCACGCCGCCGCGGATCGACTCGCCGAGCCGCGCCTCGAGCCGCTCGAGGAAATAGCGGCGATGATAGAGGCCGGTCGTCGCATCCAGTTGCAGCACGTTCTCGAGCCGCTGCACGGGCTCGTCCTCGCGTTCCTCCTGGGCCGGCATGCGGATGCACACCGCCGGCTCGCCGTCGATGTCGGTACGTTCCAGGAGCAGGGCGACCGCCATAGTCGAGCCGTCCGAGCTGAGACCGGAGAGGCGCAGGGTATGCCCGGTCCACTTGTTCTGCAGGCAGGCCACGAGCGCGCCCTTCAGCGCGGCGTGGCTTTCCGCCTCGAACAGGTCCATCAACGGCTGGCCCACGAGCGCTTCGTCTTCCTCGGGATACCCGAACAGCTCCAGCCAGGCGGGATTCGTGCCGACGATGATGCCTTCCTGCACCTGCGCGATGGCATCGGCCGAGCCCTCGACGAACGCCTGAAGCTGCTGTTTGTATTCGTTCGCGGAGGCGAGTGTCGCCTGGAGCGCGCGTTCCATGCGGAATGCCCGCAACTCTCGCGCGACGACCGCCTGCAGGCGAAACGTATGCTCGAGAGAAACGACATCTCGTGCGCCCTCGCGCATGGCCTCCGCTATGACGGCTTCGTCGATGCCGGTGCGCGCGACGATCACGGGCACGGTCGCCGCGACCTGATCGCGCACCTTGATCACGGACTTGAGGCTGGCGTTCGCCGACTCGACGAACACCAGCACGAGTTCGCAGTTCGTCTGCAGGAACGCGTCGGCGAGATCTCGCGCATCGGAGATCCAGGTGCAATGCACGGCATGCCCGGCATTGCGCAAGGCGCTGTTGATCGCCGCAACGTGATCCTGCTGCGTCGTGATGATGATCATCGGTACGGCGCTTTGGTCGGACAAACGGGAACTCCTTCCGGTGGAATCAATGGCCGGCAGGTCGCCAGGCGATTGTAATACTACGCCCAATCATGGTTTGTGACGGGCAGCACGGTCTTGGCCGGCTGCCCCGGCTCCTCGCGCGCCAGCTTCGGCACGAGATAGCCGGGCAGGCGGGCGGCGGCGGAGCGCAGGAGCGTGCGCGCCGTGGCCTCCGGCACGTCGAAATGGGCGGCGCCCTGCACCGGGTCGAGCAGGTGCAGGTAATACGGCAGCACGCCGGCTGCGAACAGGGCTTCGCTCAGGTCCACCAGCGCGCCGGCCGAGTCGTTGACGCCGCGCAACAGTACGGACTGGTTGAGCAGCGTCGCGCCGCACGCGGTTAGCCGTTGCAAGGCCGCGCGTACTGCCGCGTCGATCTCGTTGGCGTGATTGCAATGCACGACCACGATCTTGCGCAACGGCAGCGGCCCGAGCCAGGCGGCCAGTCTCTCGTCGACGCGTTCCGGCAGCACGATCGGCTGGCGCGTATGGATGCGCAGCCGTTGGATGTGCCCGATGCCGGCCAGCGCTTCCGCCAGTCGGGCCAGCTTGCGGTCGGCCAGCGAGAGCGGATCGCCGCCGCTCAGGATCACTTCGCGGACGTCGGCCGCCCGGCGCAGATGCGCGAGCGCCGCCGCCCAATGCCCGGCGCCGGCATTCTCGTCCGCATAGGGGAAGTGACGCCGGAAGCAGTATCGGCAGTGCACGGCGCAGGCGCCGGTGGCGATGAGCAGGGCGCGCCCGCGATACTTCTGCAGCACGCCGTCGCCGCAGCGGAATGCGCTTTCGCCGAGTGGATCCGTGAGGTACTTCGATTGCGGAGCACATTCCGAATCGAGCGGCAATACCTGACGCAGCAACGGATCGGCCGGATCGTTCCGCCGCATGCGCGCAACGAAGCCGCGTGGCACGCGAAGTGGGAAGAGCTTCGCCGCCGATGCCGCGCCTGCGCGGATACTGTCGTCGAGCCCGAGCAGGGCGCAAAGCTCGGCGGGCTCGGTCACGGCTTCGGCGAGCGAGCGCTGCCAGCGCGGAGTCCGACGCGCTATCATGCGCCGCACCGCGCGCCGGCGGCCGCAGCGGGCTGCCGCAACATTCCGGTCTTGCGCAAACCACGAAGGCGACAGGATGGCAAGCTACAACACCAGTGAATTCAGGTCGGGACTCAAGGTGATCATGGACGGCGACCCGTGCGCGATCGTCGAGAACGAGTTCGTAAAGCCGGGCAAGGGTCAGGCCTTCAACCGGGTGCGCATACGCAACCTGAAGACCGGCCGGGTCATCGATCGCACCTTCAAATCCGGCGAGTCCATCGAGGCCGCCGATGTCACGGACGTCGACATGCAGTATCTGTATGCCGATGGAGAATTCTGGCACTTCATGGTGCCCGATTCCTTCGAGCAGTACGCGGCCGATGCGAATGTCGTCGGCGATTCCGCCCAATGGCTCAAGGAGGGCGACATCTGCCTGGTTACGCTCTGGAACAACTCGCCGTTGCAGGTCAGTCCGCCGAATTTCGTGGAGCTTCGCATCGTCACCACCGACCCGGGTCTCAAGGGCGATACTGCGGCCGGGGGCGTCAAGCCGGCGACGCTGGAGACGGGGGCGGTCGTGCGCGTGCCGCTTTTCGTCGAGCAGGGCGAGTCGATCCGCGTCGACACGCGCACCGGTGAATACGTCTCACGCGTCAAGGGTTGATCGAAGCATCCACGGCATCGACGAACCGCGCGGCAATCCGTTCGAGCCCCGCCTGATCGTCGGCGTCGAAACGGGCCCGCGACGGGCTGTCGATGTCGAGCACGCCCAGCAGACGTCCGTCCTTGACGAGCGGCACGACGATCTCGGACCGCGAGTTGATGTCGCAGGCGATGTGGTCAGCGAACTCGTTCACGTCGTCGACCCTCAGGGAAGCGCGGTCGCGCGCAGCGATGCCGCAGACACCGCGGCCGAGCGGAATGCGCACGCAAGCGGGCCTGCCCTGAAACGGGCCGACGACGAGCTCGCCGTCGCGCAGAAAATAGAACCCCGCCCAGTTGATGTCCGGCAGGCGCTCGTACAGCAGCGCGGCGCAGTTGGCGGCATTGGCGATGAGATCGCGCTCGCCGTCGAGCAGCCCGGCAAGCTGGGTCTCGATGTCGGCGAAGAGATCGGTAGTGGATGACACGGGGATACGGCCTAGGCGTTTTCGAAGGCAAAGCTTAGCACCTCGCGGATGTGGCTTGCGCCGGTCGCGAGCATGACGACACGGTCGAAGCCGAGCGCCACGCCGGCGCAGTCGGGGAGTCCCGCCGCGAGCGCGGCCAGCAGATGCTCGTCGACCGGCGCGGCGCTCGAGCCAACGCGCTCGCGCGCCGCCAGATCGGAGTCGAAGCGCGCGCGCTGTTCTTCGGCGTCGGTCAGCTCGTGGAAGCCGTTGGCCAGCTCCAGGCCGTCCACGAACACCTCGAAGCGTTCCGCGACGGGCTGCGCCTCCGGACGGATCCGCGCGAGCGCGGCCTGCGCCGGCGGAAAGTCGTAGATGAACGCGGCCCGTCCGTGCCCGAGTTGCGGCGCGACGCAGATCGAGAGCAGCAGGTCGAGCCAGGCGGAGCGATCGTCGCCGAGACTGTCCGGCGGTACGACCCCGGCCTCGTGTATGCGCGCCCGGATACGATCCGCCGCGTCCGTGAACGGGTCCACGCCGGCGTGCTTCAGCATCGCATCGCGATAGCTGAAGCGCTCCGGCGCTGCGAGCGGACGAAAGGGCTGAAGCAACCCGGCGAGCAGCTCCGCCACCTCGTCCATCAAACGGTGATGGTCGAAACCCGTTCGATACCATTCGAGCAGGGTGAATTCCGGATTGTGCCGGCGCCCGGCCTCGCCGTCGCGGAACACCCGGCAGATCTGGTAAATGTCGCCGGATGAAGCCGCGAGCAGCCGCTTCATCGGGAACTCCGGAGAAGTGTGCAGATAACGCGCGCGGCCGCCTTCGCCGGACACGTGCGTGCGCAAGCTCTCGACACGCGGATCGGTGGCGGCGGCGCGCGACAGTGTCGGAGTTTCCACCTCCAGCACGTTTCGCGCGGCAAAGAAAGCTCGCGTCCGCGCTAGCAGATCGGCGCGAACGCGTAAGACCGCCGGCGCCGCGTCCGGATGCCAGGTCATGTCGTGGGCACGCGCCCGATCGGCTCGTGCACGCGCACGAGCTGACCGTCGCGCAGGTCGGCGTTCCAGTGCGCTGCCCCTTCGACCATGAGCACGATGACCGTCGAGCCCATGTTGAACCGCCCGATCTCCGCGTTGCGTTCGAAGCGCTGCGCATCCGGACCATCTTCGGGATACTGCCAGCGCGCGAGGCGACGACCGCCGCCCGGCGTGATCTCGCCGGCCCAGACCGTTTCCATGCTGCCGACGCACAGGGCGCCGACCAGGATCACGGCAAGCGGTCCCGCCGCCGTTTCGAACACGGTGATGACGCGCTCGTTGCGCGCGAACAGTCTGGGCACCGAACGCGCGGTGGCGTCATTCACGCTGAACAGGCGGCCCGGCACGAAAATCATCTCGCTCAGGCGGCCCGCGAACGGCAGGTGGATTCGGTGATAGGCGCGCGGCGCCAGGTAAAACGTCGCGTAGGCGCCGCGCTCGAAGCGCGCGGCAAGGCGGCCGTCTCCGCCGAGGAGCTCGAGCAACTCGAACGAGTGACCCTTCGCCTGCACGAGCATGCCGTTCGAGATCGTGCCGAAGCGCGCGAGCTCGCCGTCGACCGGCGCTGCGAGCGCATCGGGCGGGCGCGTCAACGGCCTCGCGTCGTCGCGCAACGGCCGCGTGAAGAACTCGTTGAAGCTCGCGTACGCTGCGGGGTCCGACGCCACCGCCTCGTCCAGATCGACGTCATATGCGCGCACGAACCAGCGGATCAGCGCATTCTTGAACCAGCCGACGCGAATGCGCGTCGCGTGGTATACGGTCCGCGAAATCAGGTGCTGCGGCAGCGGGTACTGGATCCAGCCGGACAGGTTGTGAAAGAAACCCTTCACGACACCGGAAGCGGTTTCAAAAACGGCTTCGCGTACAAGAGCCGGAATTGCAAGGCCATCTCGAAACCGTGGGCGACAGGACGTCGCCCCCGGAGCGTCCATGGACGGATTTACAGCGTTTTCGAGATGGCCTTGCAATTCCGGCCCTTACGCGATCGCAGGCGGTATTTGACATTGCTGCTACGGCGCTGCGCGGCGGACTTCGGCCGGAAACGCGACGTCTGTGCCGTCGTCGAGTTCGAGCACGATCTCGAGGCGGTCGCCCGGCGCGAGCGGACGGTCGGGATGCATAAGCATCAGATGCCGGCCGCCTGGCGCGAGCACGACGCTGTCGCCTGCCGCGACTTCCAGCCCTTCGATGCGACGCATGCCGGTTGTCCCGTCGCGCGTAAACGTCTCGTGGATCTCGATGCGCCCGAACGCGTCGCTGTGTGCGTCGACGATCGTGACGGCGCGGTCCGCGCGATTGCGCAGCGTGAAATAGCCGGCCAGCACCGCGGCCGAAGGCGGCGCGCTGCGTACCCACGCATCCTCGACCTGCTGAGCCGGCGCGTCGCCGCAACCGGCCGACATGACACTGGCGATGAACGCCAGAGCACATCGACGGCGGACCATCGCGGCCCCCCGCCGTCCAGCGCGCGATACGAATCGAAGGGCCAGAGCGTCGTGGCGCGGGCTCAACCGCGCCCTTCGGTGATCAGCCGATAGTCCTGCGCGAATTGCGACGCATCATGTGGCGACGTGAAGATCGCGCGCAGGCGCGCTTCAGGGTCGACGAGGAACACGGCTGCGGTATGGTCCACCGTGTATTCGACGCCCGCCGGCTCACGCACGTACCGGACGGCGACGCCGAGCCCGTCCGTCAGGGCCTGCAGGCGAGCCAGCTCGCCGGTCACGCCGGTAAAGCGCGGATCGAACCAGGTGACATAGCGGGCGAGCGTCGAAGCGTCGTCGCGCGCCGGATCGACCGAGACGAAAACCACGCGGGGTCGGCGCGCGTCGGGCAAATCGTCGAGCCGGTCGCTGGCCTCGGCGAGCGTTTGCAGCGTGACGGGACAGACGTCCGGGCAATTCGTGAAGCCGAAGAAGAGGATCGACCATCGGCCGTCCAGGTCGCTGCGCTCGAACGGCCGGCCGTGATGGTCGACGAGCTCGAACTCGGGCAGCGGGCGCGGCGTGTCGAGCACGGTGGCCTTCGGCTCGCGCGCCGCGCGCAGCCAGTGCGCCGACGCGGCGCCGAGCGCGCCGGCGATGACGGCAAGAGCGACGATCGCCAGGAGAAATCGTGGGCGGGCGGTCACGCATGGATTATCGCATAATGATCGTTTATGACCCCCGAAACGCTCGAGACCATCGCCGATTTCATCCGCTGGGGCGCCAGCCGCTTCAACGCAGCCGGCCTGACGTTCGCGCACGGCACGGACAACGCGCTCGACGAAGCCGCGGCGCTGGTGCTGCACGCGCTGCACCTGCCGCACGAACTGCCCGCGAATGTCTGGCAGGGACGGCTGCTGGCCGGCGAGAAGCGTGCCGTCATCGATCTGATCGAGCGGCGCATCGACGAGCGCAAGCCGGCGGCGTATCTCATCGGTCGAATCGAGTTCGCAGGGTTGGAAATGGAGATCGACGAGCGCGTGCTCATACCGCGTTCCTCGATCGCCGGTCTCATTCAGTCGGGCCTCGAGCCCTGGATCGACATCGAGCGCATCGGCGCCGTGCTCGATCTGTGCACCGGCAGCGGATGCATCGCCATCGCCTGCGCCAGGGCGTTTCCACGCGCGCGCGTGGACGCCGCCGACATCTCGTCCGCGGCGCTCGAAGTCGCCGCGCGCAATGTCGAGGCGCACCACGTCGGTGACAGCGTCGAGCTGCTGCGTTCCGACCTGTTCTCGGCGCTTGCCGGGCGGCGTTACGACCTCATCATCTGCAATCCCCCTTACGTTTCGGAGACCGAATACGCCGGCCTGCCGCCCGAGTTCCGTCACGAGCCCGCGCTGGGACTGCTCGCCGGCCCCGACGGGCTGGCCTTCATCGCCCGCATCCTCGGCGAAGCGCGCTCGCATCTCGAGCCGCACGGGCTGCTCATCCTCGAAGTCGGCAGCGCGCTGGAAGCGTTGATGCGCGCATGGCCGCGGCTCGAATTCCACTGGCCGGGGCACGACGCGCAGCCGGATGACGGGGTGCTGCTGTTCACGGCGCGCGAGCTCGACGGTTTTCGCGCCGCGGGCGCGGCCTGATTCGACCACCGGGGCAGCGCCATGTCGGGCAACAGCATCGGGCGGCTGTTCACGCTGACGACCTTCGGCGAAAGCCATGGACCCGCGCTCGGCGCTGTCGTCGACGGATGTCCGCCGGGTCTCGAGCTCTGCGAAGACGACCTGAGGGCGGATCTCGAGCGGCGCCGCACCGGCAAATCGCGCTACACGAGCCAGCGGCGCGAGCCGGATAGCGTGCGCATTCTCTCGGGAGTTTTCGAAGGCGTGACCACCGGCACGCCGATCGGCCTGTTCGTCGAGAACGTCGATCAGCGGCCCGGGGATTACACCGCCATCAAGGACAAGTTCCGTCCCGGTCACGCCGATTACACTTATCAACAGAAGTACGGTCTGCGTGACTATCGCGGCGGCGGACGATCATCGGCGCGCGAGACTGTCATGCGCGTGGCTGCCGGCGCCATCGCGCGGAAATACCTGCGGCTGCGCCTGGGCGTCGTCATTCGCGGCTACCTGCGGCAGCTCGGACCGATCCGGCTGGAGCCGGTTGACCTCGAGCAGGTCGACGGCAATCCTTTCTTCTGTCCGGACCCGGCGCGACTGCCCGAGCTCGAGGCCTTCATGAAGGCGCTCGGCAAGTCCGGCGATTCCATCGGCGCGCGTATCGACGTGGTCGCCACGGGCGTGCCGCCCGGCCTCGGCGAGCCGGTTTTCGACAAGCTCGGCGCGGACATCGCGCACGCGATGATGGGTATCAACGCCGTCAAGGGAGTCGAGATCGGCGCCGGCTTCGCTTCGGTCGAGCAGAAGGGCACGGAGCACCGCGACGTCATCACGCCGCGAGGATTCGCCAGCAATCGCGCCGGCGGCATCCTGGGGGGGATATCGTCCGGCCAGGACATTCACGTCAGCATCGCGCTCAAGCCGACGTCGAGCCTGCGTCTGCCCTGCGCGACCATCGACACGTCCGGCAAGCCGGCAGAAATCGTCACGCACGGACGACACGATCCGTGCGTCGGCTTGCGCGCGACGCCCATCGCCGAGGCGATGCTGGCCATCACGCTCATGGATCACTACCTGCGCCATCGCGCGCAGAACGCAGACGTCGATGCCAAGCCGGCCGCCGTCCCCGGTCGCGCCGATGCCGCGAGCGAAATGGCCCGGTGAGCGAACGCATCGACCTTGCGATCGTCGGCGCGACGGGTCTGGTCGGCGAAACCGTGCTCGAAGTGCTCGGCGAGCGCTCTTTTCCCGTCGGCGAGCTTCATCTGCTGGCCAGCGCGGACTCGGCCGGAGAGCGTATCGACTACGACGGCCGCAGCATCCGCGTGCGCGCTCTCGAGGACTTCGACTTCTCCGGCGTACCGCTGGCCGTGTTCGCCGCAGGTCAGGACGTCGCCGCGGCGCACGCACCCCGCGCGACGGCGTCCGGCTGCGTCGTCGTCGACAATTCGTCGCTGTTCCGCTACGACGAGGACGTGCCGCTCGTCGTGCCCGAAGTCAATCCGGGTGCGCTGGCCGGCTACCGCGAGCGCGGGCTCGTCGCCAACCCGAACTGCTCGACGATCCAGCTCGTCGTCGCCCTGAAGCCGATTCACGATGCGGTCGGCATAGAGCGCATCAACGTCGCGACCTATCAGTCGGTATCGGGCGGCGGCCGGCAACTCGTCGAGACGCTGGCCAGCCAGACGGCGCTGCTGCTGAACGGCAAACCGCTCGATTTGCCCCCCGGCGCGAAACAGATCGCCTTCAACGTGCTCCCGCACATCGATGCGTTCGAGCCGAACGGCTACACGCGCGAAGAGATGAAGATTGTCCGTGAGACCCGCAAGATCCTCGGCGAGCCCGAATTGCGCGTTAATGCGACGGCGGTGAGAGTGCCGGTATTCTTCGGCCATTCGGAGGCCGTGCACATCGAGACGCGCGCCCGGATCGAGGCGGCGGAGGCGCGCTCGCTGCTGGAAAGGGCACCCGGCGTGCGCGTGCTGGACGAGGCTCGCGAAGGCGGTTATCCCACGGCGGTCACGGAAGCTGCGACGCAGGACACGGTTTTCGTGGGGCGCATCCGCGAGGATATTTCGCACCCTCGCGGGCTGGACCTGTGGATCGTCGCTGACAACGTGCGCAAGGGGGCGGCGACGAACACCGTTCAGATCCTGGAAATTTTGGTGAAAGATTATTTATAGGCTATAGTTACACGGTTTACATAATCGTCCACATGAACTTTTTTGCCGACTTTTCACATAATCCGAAATCCGATAGCTCCTTGAGCCCGCCGTTACTTTGTGGGGTGTGCCGATGGCACGAAAGATAGCGGTTGTCTGCGTCTGGTTGGGGCTGTTGTCGCCGGCGGGGGCCAACGCCCTGGGGCTCGGCGACATTCACGTCCGCTCCGCGCTGAACCAACCGCTCGACGCCGAAGTCGAGCTGATTTCCGCCACCTCGGTGGAGCTCGAAGATCTCGAGATCTCGCTCGCGCCGCGGGAGACCTTCGAGCGCTACGGGCTGGACCGGCCGGCGTTCCTGTCCGGACTCCGGTTCGACGTGACGCGCAGCACGAGCGGCGAGCCCATGCTGCACGTCACCACGAGCAATCCGGTCAGCGAACCGTTCCTCACATTCCTGATCGAGGCCGAATGGCCGCGCGGCCGGCTGTTGCGCGAATACACGGTGCTCCTCGACCCGCCCGTCTATCTCAGCGACGAAGGTGCCCGTGCGCCGGTCAGGGAAGAGAGCATCTCCCGGTCGGAACCGGACGCCAGCGTCGCCGGACCGATCACGCGCCGGTCGGAACGTGACGCGCCGCGAGCGCACTCGCCGTCGCCGGGCCTCCGAAGCGGAGAATACGGTCCCGTCGAGCGCAACGAGACCCTGTGGACGATCGCCGACCGGCTGCGTGCAGGCTCCGATGTCAGCGTCAACCAGATGATGATTGCGCTGTACCGGGCCAACCCCGAGGCATTCGGCGGCAACATCAACCTGCTGCTGGCCGGTGCGGTGCTGCGGGTGCCTGATGGCTCGACGATCGACGCCCTCGCAACGGGCGAGGCCGACAGCGAAGTGGCGCGCCAGAATTCCTTATGGCAGGAAGACAGCGGCACGTTGACTGCGGGCGCGAGCGACGCGGAGCCGGCCGGTGGCCGCCTGCGCCTGGTGCCGCCTTCGGATGAGGCGATCGCCGAAGCCGGGGGCAGCGCCGCGGGCGGTACCGTGGACGAATCGGCAGCATCCGCCGCAGACGGCGACGACGACGCACTGCGTCGCGAGGTCGCCGAGCTCCAGTCGCGGCTCGAGGAAGCCGAGCGTCTCGTCGAGCTCAAGGACAGCGAGCTCGCCGCGCTGCAGGGTCGTCTCGCGGAGCTGGAGCGTGCCGGGGCGGACGAAGCGGCGCCGACCGGGCAAGCCTCGCCCGGCGTCGATCTCGAGACCGATACGGCCGGCGAGCCGACAACGACTGAAGAGGTGGCGGTTGCTGAAGAAGCCGCAGCGCCGGCACAAGCTACGGCCGCCGCCGCGCCTCCCCGCGCGACGATCAACGACTCCGGAGGCTTCGGCGACACCCTGGCGAGCATTTTCGGCAGCATGTGGCTGTACGTAGGCCTCGGTATCGCGTTGCTCCTCGGCGCAATGCTGATTTTCGCGCAACGGCGGCGCGCTCCCGCGGAAATCACCGGCCGTTGGCAATCCTTCGATGAGAGTGAGGACGAGCCGGCGCCGCCGCGCACCAGCGCGACGCAGACGCTGCGAGCGCTGCCGGACGCCGGCGAATCGATCGTCGTCGTGGAGCAGAAGCCCGCCCGGCGCGAGGCGCCGGCCGCGGCGCGCGCCAAGGCCCGGGAGAAGCGCCCGGAACCCGCGGCTGCCGACGACGATGACACGCTGAGCAGCCCGACCGCCGTCCATCTCGACCAGGCCGACCCGCTGGCCGAGGCCGATTTTCATATGGCCTACGGCCTGTACGATCAGGCGGCGGACCTCGTTCGCAAGGCCTCGAAGGAAGAGCCCGATCGGCGCGATCTGCGCATGAAGCTTCTCGAAATCTATTTCGTCTGGGGCAACGAGCAGGCTTTTCTCGAAGAGGCGCAACAGCTTTACGATTCCACCGGCGGTCGGCCGGACGCCGACTGGGACAAGATCCTCATCATGGGCAAGCAGATCTGCCCGGATGAGGCGTTGTTCGCCGGCGAGCCCGGTGCGCCGAGCGCCGAATCCGCGGCGGTCGACCTCGAGCTGGCCGGTGACGAGACGGGCGACTCGACCGTCGATTTCGTCACGGAGGGCGGCGGAGAGGACGCACTCGATCTCGACCTGGGGGATGCGACGCAAGAGGATCCGCAGCTCGCGCAAACCGGACGGACGCGTGCCCATGGCGGCGATGCGGACATGCTCGATTTCGACTTCGATGAGGAGCCGCTCGACGAGCTCGACGTCACTCGCGAGGAAGGCTCGACGATCGAGGCATCGGGCTTCGAATCGCCGACCGTCGAAACGCCCACGCTCGAGCAGCCGGGCCCCGAATCGCCCACCGTCGAGTCGCCGACGCTCGAGTCGGCGCGCTATGAGGATTCCACGGTCGAGACGCCGACGATCGAGCAGCGTATCAGCGCCGTTCGCGGCGCGGGCGGCTCGGACCAGACCGCCGAGATCGATCTGTACGACCTCGGCCTCGATCTCGAGAATCTTCGCGACGACGACAGCCTGGAGGGTACGCTCGGCGACGCCGAAGCGACGATGCTGGCGGATCTGTCCGGATTCGACGAGCGTCGCGAAGCCGGACAGCCGGACAGCGATGAGTTCGATGCCTCGTTGACGACGCCGGCGGGGACGGCCGGGCGTAGTGCATTCGACGAGACGAGCGAGCTCGGTGAAACGGCAGGACGGCGCGATTTCGATGCCACGTCGGAGCTAGCCGTGCCGGACGCGGATGCGCTCGACATCGACCTCGAGGACCTGTCGGCGGCGCTGGAATCGAGCGACACCGTCGAGCAACCGCGCCCGGCCGCCGGTGGCGACACCGTGCGCCAGCGACGGGCCACGTCCGACGATACGCAGCAGATCACGGCCGCCGGAGAAGAGTTCCTCGACATGGACCTGACGGAAATGCTCGGCGACGATGCCCATCCCGTCGGCTCCGCCGGAGCGACCGATTTCAATCTAGACGATCTGGACGAGACGGAGAGCGAGGTCGGCACCAAGCTGGATCTCGCGCGCGCCTACATGGATATGGGCGACCCCGAGGGCGCCAACAGCATCCTTCAGGAAGTGCTCGAAGAGGGCGACTCTTCGCAACGCGACGAAGCTCAGCGCCTGTTGAACGCGTTGCCGTGAGGTGTTTCCGCATCCCCTCGTTCGCCTGCTCCTGCTGATCCTCCTGGCGGCGCTGCTCCCTGCGCTGGAGTTGCCGGCGTTGATGATCGTGCTCGCGGCCATTCTGGCGATCTGCCTGCGCAGCAACGCCGGAGACTGGCGCCGCCTCGTCAATGCCTTGTACCGGCTTCGCTGGCTGCTGGCGTCCATACTCGTCGTTCATCTGGGATTCGCCGGCGATGGTGTTGCCGTGCTGGATGGCTCCATCTGGCTGCCCGCGCCGGCGGCGGTGCGCCTCGCCTGCGAGCACGTCGCCCTGCTCGTCGTGCTGCTCGCAGCCGTCGAGCTCATGCGTCAGACGACGCCGGCGGCCGAGGTCGCCGCATCGCTGGTCCGCCTTCTCGAGCCCTTGCGGGCCGCGGGCGCCGATACGCGCCGATTTGCCCTGCGTCTGGCCCTGACCATGGAAGCCGTTCCGGAATGCGGGCGACTGCTGTCGGAGTACACGCGTGAGCGGCGCATTCATAAGCGCGGGCTGCGCGCGTGGGCGGACACAGCCGCGGAGCTCGTGCGCGTCACGGAGTTGCGCGCTGCCGAAGGGGCCTGCGGCGGTGCGACGGAACTGCCCGTGCTGCAGCCGGCCGCAGTGCGCGACTGGCTGGCATTTGGCGTCGCGGCGACAGCGCTCGTCCTCCTGAGCGTCTCGTAGGCCGGCATAAGCCTGCCCCGGACTTGATCCGGGGAGCGCAGCTCGTTGCCGGCAAATGCCGGGAACCCCCGCAAAAATGAATCAGAATTGTCCCTCTTGAGCAATCCCCGCATGAGATGGGCTCTCGGGATCGAGTACGACGGCACCGCATTCAGCGGCTGGCAGGCGCAGGCCAATGCGCGCAGCGTGCAGGCCGTCGTGGAAGATGCCGTCTCCGCGGTCGCGGATCAACGTATCCAGGTCGTGGCGGCAGGTCGCACGGACAGCGGTGTCCACGCGTTGGGGCAAGTCGTTCACTTCGACAGCGAAGCGCCCCGCAGCCTGCGTTCATGGGTGCTCGGGACCAACAGCCGCTTGCCGCCGGATGCCAGCGTCCTATGGGCACGGCAGGTTCCCGACGAGTTTCACGCCCGCTTCTCGGCCCTCGATCGCAGTTACCGCTATGTCATCCTGAACCGGAGCGTCCGATCGGGCCTCATGCGCGACAGGGCGCACTGGGAGCTGCGCCCGCTCGACGCATCGC
>JBOIDB010000164.1:0-14966 GCA_050740235.1 Gammaproteobacteria bacterium | reverse complement strand
GCTCCAGAGGCCCGCGATTGCGCTCGAAATGTACCAGCCCCTTGATGTACAGCGCGTAATCGACGCGCGGATGGGCGGGGTTCTCGCGCATGAACTGATCGGCCGCGTCGAGCGCCGATTCCGGCTCATTGTTCTTATAGTAGAGAAAGACCAGGTCGAGCTGCGCCTGCTTCGTGTAATCGCTGAACGGGAAGCGTCCCGTCAGCCCCTCGAGAAGCTCGATCGCGCGGGGATAATTGCCCGAGCGCATGCTCTTGCCGGCGCGCTCGTAAACCGCCTGCGCGTCGGCGTCCGCGTCGACGACCTCGGGCGTGCCGCCGCACCCGACCAGCAGCAGCGCAAGCAACGCGATAATCCCCGAATATCGGGAGGGCGGGGCAATGCGCGGGCGTTCTGGCAATATCGAGGGCATTTGCGAGGAGGCGGTTCCGTCGGGTCGGGCAGTATATCGTAAACTCAGCGGCCGCCCGCGGACGTACGGACAAGCATGAGTCGAGCAAGACAACTTAGCGGCGAGGTGCCCGGGAACCTGGCCGGCAAGCGTTTGGACATGGCCCTCGCGGAAATGTTTCCCGATTTCTCCCGCACGCGCCTGAAGGGCCTCATAGAGCAGGGGCAGGTGCGCGTGAACGACCGCGTGCCGCGGCCGCGCGACAAGGTGAGCGGCGGCGAGCGCGTGAGCCTGACCGCACTGTTCGAGCACGCCGTGGAAGCGGTCGCCCAGCCGGTGCCGCTGGCCATCGTCTTCGAGGACGACGCGCTGCTCATCGTCGACAAGCCGGCCGGTCTGGTGGTGCACCCGGGCGCCGGAAATCCCGACCGGACGCTGCAGAACGGATTGTTGCACCATGCGCCCGCGTTGTCAGTGCTGCCGCGCGCCGGAATCGTGCATCGCCTCGACAAGGACACGAGCGGGCTCATGGCCGTTGCGAAGAGCCCTGCGGCGCACGCGGAGCTCGTTCGCGCGCTGGAGGCGCGCGACATTCATCGAGGATACGAGGCGGTATGCGCCGGCGTGCTGACCGCCGGCGGAGAAGTGAACGCGCCGATCGGGCGGCATCGGGTCGACCGACTGCGCATGGCGGTCCGGGATCGCGGCGGGCGTCCCGCGGTGACGCATTATCGCGTGATCCGGCGCTATCGCGCGCACACGCACCTGCGCCTCGAGCTGGAGACGGGGCGCACGCACCAGATTCGCGTGCACATGGCCCATCTGCGCCATCCGCTCGTCGGCGATCCGCTGTACGGCGGGCGCATGCGGATTCCGCCGGCGGCAAGCGACGACCTGATCGAGACCTTGCGGAATTTCCGCCGGCAGGCATTGCACGCCGCGCGGCTCGCCTTCGCCCATCCCGTATCCGGCAAAGCCCTCGAGTTTCGATCGCCGCTGCCCGGCGATCTCCAGGCGCTGCTCGCTGCGCTCGAAGCCGATGCCGAAGCGGCAGCCGACTGACGTGCCTGTCGCCGGGTCGACCCGCATGGAATTCATCGAAGCGTGCTGGCCCGCCCCGCGGGATGTGCGCGCGGTAGCTACGACCCGCATCGGCGGCGTCAGCGAGCCCCCGTTCGACAGCCTCAACCTGGCGCAGCACGTCGGAGACTCGGCGGAAGCCGTGCGAGCGAATCGCGAGCGGCTCCGCGCGGCGCTGGGGCTCGCGCGCGAACCCTGCTGGCTCGCGCAGGTGCATGGTGCCGAAGTCGTCATGGCGGGTGCCTGTGACGAACCGCCGATCGCGGATGCCTCGTTCAGCCGCGAGCGCGGCCTGGCCTGCGCGGTGTTGACGGCGGATTGCCTGCCGGTTCTGCTGTGCAGCCGCGCCGGCGACTGCGTCGCCGCGGCGCATGCCGGCTGGCGCGGCCTTGCTGCGGGCGTGATCGAAGCCGCCGTCGCGGCGCTGAATACGCCGCCCGGCGAGCTGCTGGCCTGGCTCGGTCCCGCGATCGGTCCGGCCGCGTACGAAGTGGGCGACGAGGTCAGGGAATGTTTCGTCGATCTCGATGCACGGAACACCGCGGCTTTCGCGGTCAACGAGCGGGGCCGGTGGCAGGCGGATATCCGTGCGCTCGCCCGATCTCGACTGAAGGCCGCCGGCGTGACCGCCGTCAGCGGAGGCGACGATTGCACATACGCCGATCCGTCGCGCTTCTATTCCCACCGTCGCGACGGAACCTGCGGGCGTATGGCTGCATTGATCTGGCTCGAAAGTTTGCGGGTGTAAGATGCCGCCGGCATGTCGACGCTGACCTGGATTCTGGGCTTCACCGTGCTCGGCGGTTTGCTGAGCACGTTCGCGGCCTCGATGTTCCTGGTGCTCAACGCGCGCGCCCGTGCCCGGCTGCTGCCGCACCTGATCAGCTTCGCGACGGGTGCGCTGCTCGGCGCGGCGTTCCTCGGCTTGCTGCCGCACGCCGTCGACGAGGCGGGCGTCGACCGGCTGCATACGATCGGCGCGACCGTGCTCGCAGGCATCCTGGTGTTCTTCGTGCTCGAGAAGCTCGTGCTCTGGCGCCACTGCCACCTCGACGACTGCGAGGCGCACGGCCCGCAGGAACATCACCGGGCGGCGGCCTCCGGCACGATGATCCTGATGGGCGACGGCATCCACAATTTCCTCGACGGCATGCTCATCGCTGCCGCGTTCCTGACCGACGTGCATCTCGGCATCGTCACGGCCGTCGCGGTCATCGCGCACGAGATTCCGCAGGAAGTCGGCGATCTCGCGGTACTGCTGAACGGCGGCATGGGCCGGCTGCGCGCGCTGATGTACAACCTCATGACCGGCCTGGCAGCGGTGCTCGGCGGCGTGCTCGCATACTTCTGGTTCGAAGCCGCCGCGGAGCTGCTGCCCTACGTGCTCGCGGTGGCGGCATCGAGTTTCCTCTACGTCGCCGTCGCCGACCTGATCCCCGGCCTGCACCGGCGCATCGGCGCGCACGCGAGCCTCGCGCAGATCGTGCTGATCGCCGCCGGCATCGCCGTCATCTATACGACGCATTCGACGCTGCACTGACGGCGCTTCGTCGTCGAGGTTGCCACATCGGTTGAAATGCCCGGGGAAATCCCCATTAAATGGAGCATTCCGACCGCTCCGGGAGCAGCTCCGTGCGCATGGATCGACTCACCAGCAAATTCCAGATGGCGCTTGCCGATGCGCAGTCGCTGGCCGTCGGCCGCGATCACCAGTTCATCGAGCCGCTGCATCTGCTGATCGCCCTGCTCGATCAGCAGGGCGGCACGGTGCGCCATCTGCTCACGAAGGCCGACGTCAACGTGAACCTGCTGCGCTCGCAGCTCGGCAAGGCGCTGGACCGCTTGCCGCAAGTGCAGGGCACGTCCGGCGAAGTGCACGTGTCGAACGAGCTCAACCGGCTGCTGAACCAGACCGACAAGCTCGCGCAGCAACGCGGCGATCAATACATCTCCAGCGAGTTGTTCGTGCTGGCAGCCCTCGACGACAAGGGCCCGGCCGGCAGCCTGCTGCGCGATACCGGCGCGGTCAAAGGAGCACTCGAGAAGGCCGTCGACGAGCTGCGCGGCGGCGAGCAGATCACCGACCCGAATGCCGAGGAGACGCGCCAGGCGCTCGAGAAATACACCATCGATCTCACCGAGCGCGCCGAGCAGGGCAAGCTCGACCCCGTGATCGGGCGTGACGACGAGATCCGCCGCACGGTCCAGGTCCTGCAGCGCCGCACGAAGAACAATCCCGTGCTGATCGGCGAGCCCGGCGTCGGCAAGACTGCGATCGTCGAGGGCCTCGCGCAGCGCATCGTCAACGGCGAAGTGCCCGAGGGCCTGAAGAACAAGCGGATCCTGTCGCTCGATCTCGGCGCGCTGATCGCCGGCGCGAAATTTCGCGGCGAGTTCGAGGAACGCCTGAAGGCCGTGCTCGCCGATCTCGCGAAGCAGGAGGGCCAGATCATCCTGTTCATCGACGAGCTGCACACGATGGTCGGCGCCGGCGCGGCGGAAGGTGCCATGGACGCCGGCAACATGCTCAAGCCCGCGCTTTCGCGCGGCGAGCTGCATTGCGTCGGCGCCACGACCCTCGACGAATATCGCAAGCACATCGAGAAGGACGCCGCGCTCGAGCGGCGCTTCCAGCGCGTCCTCGTGGACGAGCCGAGCGTCGAGGACACGATCGCCATCCTGCGCGGTTTGAAGGAGCGCTACGAGGTGCATCACGGCGTCGACATCACGGACCCGGCGATCGTCGCCGCCGCCACGCTGTCGCGCCGTTACATCACCGACCGGCAACTGCCGGACAAGGCCATCGACCTCGTCGACGAAGCGGCCTCGCGCATTCGCATGGAAATCGATTCGAAGCCGGAAGCCATGGATCGCCTCGACCGGCGCATCATCCAGCTCAAGATCGAGCGCGAGGCGCTCAAGAAAGAGAAGGACGAGGCTTCCAGGAAGCGCCTGAAGACCCTCGAGGACGAGCTGGCCGGCCTCGAGCGCGAGTACTCGGAGCTCCAGGAGGTCTGGAAGTCCGAAAAAGCGGCCCTGCAGGGCGCCACGCACCTCAAGGAGGCGCTCGAGCGCGCGAGGATCGAGCTCGAGACGGCGCGCCGCGCGGGCGATCTCGGGCGCATGTCGGAGCTGCAGTACGGCCGTATACCGGAGCTGGAGAAGCAGCTCGCGCAGGCCACCGCCGCCGAGCAGCAGGAGACTACGTTGTTGCGTAACAAGGTGACCGAGGAGGAGGTCGCCGAGGTCGTGTCACGCTGGACGGGCATCCCGGTCTCGAAGATGCTCGAGGGCGAGAAGGAAAAGCTGCTGCGCATGGAGGAGGCGCTGCAGCGGCGCGTGGTCGGCCAGGACGAGGCGGTGCGCGCCGTGTCGAATGCCATCCGCCGTGCACGCGCCGGCCTCGCGGATCCGAACCGGCCGAACGGGTCATTTCTGTTCCTCGGCCCCACCGGCGTCGGCAAGACCGAGCTGACCAAGGCGCTCGCCGCGTTCCTGTTCGACACCGAGGACGCCATGGTGCGCATCGACATGTCCGAGTTCATGGAGAAGCACTCCGTGGCCCGGCTGATCGGCGCGCCGCCCGGCTACGTCGGCTACGAGGAGGGCGGCTATCTGACCGAGGCCGTGCGGCGTAAGCCCTACTCGGTGATTTTGCTGGACGAAGTCGAGAAGGCGCATCCGGAGGTTTTCAACGTGCTGTTGCAGGTCCTCGACGATGGGCGCCTGACGGACGGGCAGGGCCGCACGGTCGATTTTCGCAACACGGTCGTCGTGATGACCTCGAACCTCGGCTCGGAGCTGATCCAGGACCTCGCCGGCGAGGAGAACTACGCGAAGATGAAAGCCGCGGTCCTCGATGTGGTCGGTCGCCACTTCCGCCCGGAGTTCATCAACCGGATCGACGACGTCGTGGTCTTTCATCCGCTCACCATGGAGCAGATTCGCGCGATCGTGGACATTCAGCTCGAATACCTGCGGCACCGGCTGCGGGATCGCGACATGGGGCTGACGCTCGACGATGCAGCTCGAGCGCGGCTCGGCCAGGCCGGCTTCGATCCGGTTTACGGCGCCCGGCCGCTCAGGCGCGCCATCCAGCAGCAGGTCGAGAATCCGCTCGCCCAGCGAATCCTGCAGGGCGAATTCGGACCCGGGGACGTGATCGAGGTGACCGTCGAAGACGGCGAGCTTGCGTTCGTCGCGGCGCGTGCCGCCGAGCCGCGGCGCGAGGCTGAAGGCGCGGCCTGAGGATCGGGTGGACGGATTGCACTGAGTCCCGTAAGGGACTAAAATACTTATAAGTCCATATAGGGATAGCCATGGCCCGCCCGCTGCAACTGCGTGATTCTTCGGTGACTTTCGAGGCGCTCGGCGCCGCGGCGCTGCAGGCTTTCTTCGGCATCACGCGGCGCTGGCGATTGAGCGCCGAAGACGAGCGCATTCTCCTCGGCAATCCACCGCGCTCGACGTTCTTCAAATGGAAGAAGGATCAGGCGGCCCGCCTCAGCAACGACGTGCTCGAGCGCATCAGCTACGTCATGGGTATCTACAAGGCGCTGCAGATCCTGCTGCCGGACGAGCGCGCCGCGGACGACTGGCCCGCAAAGCCGAACAGCGCCCCGCTGTTCAACGGCCGATCCGCGCTCGAGAAAATGCGCGGCGGCCGCGTCGTCGATCTGGCCGACGTGCGCCGCTACCTCGACGCCGAACGCGGCTGACGGTGACGGTGACACTGCCCGATCCGAGGGCGGTGCGCGTGCGCTGGCAGAAGCTGCATCGCATCGTCTCCTCCAAGCGCCCGCCCGTTGATTTTATCGCCAGGCTCGTCGATCCCGAGCTGCGCGAAGCAGCCGGGCTGCTCGAAGGGCTCACCAACGATCGGTTGCGCGAGCAGGCGGGCGAAACGAGCCTCGTCGCGGAATCCGATCGCCTGAGCGGTCCCGGCGCGAGCGTCGTGCTCGCCGCTTTCACGCACATCGGGCGGCCGACCCGGTTCAGCGACGGCAGCTATGGCGTTTATTACGGCGCGCGGCTTCTCGAAACCGCCGTCCGCGAGACGGTCTATCACCGCGAGCTGTTCCTGGGCGCGACGCGCGAGGCGCCGGGAGAAATCGATATGCGCGTCTACATCGGCCGTGTGCTGAAGCCCGTGCACGACCTGCGCGCGCCGGTTTATGCGCCGCTGCACGATCCGCGCGACTACCTGCCGTCGCAGGCATTCGCCCGGCCGTGGCGCGCGCGGGGATCCTGGGGCTTCGTCTACAACAGCGTGCGCGACCCCGGCGGGCAATGCGTCGCCGCACTGCGCCCGCCCGCCGTCTCGATTCCCGTGCAGGGCCCGCATCTCGCCTACGCCTGGAACGGCGAGCGCATCGAGGCCGTGTACGAGAAATCGGAGCCCTTGCGCCTGTAGGCCGGAATAAGCGGAGGGTTCCCGGCGCTACGAATCAGCGCTGACGATGCGGGGGTTTCGGCAGGCAGGCGATCAGCAGCACCACCGCCGCGAGGCACAGCAGGCCCGTCATGCCCCCGCCCCCGCCGCCGCGGTCGAGGTTGCGGATAGTGACCGTGACGCGGTCGCTCGCGGCAAGGGCCTCGTCGTCGACGACGTTCAACTCGAATTCCAGTACCGTGTCCGCTTCGACCTCGGGCGACGAGAAGGTCGCCACGACGCTGTCGGCGTCGCGGAGCGTCACCGGCGTTCCGCTAATCTGGGTCCACGTGACCGTCATCGGATCCCCGTCGGGATCGTGCGATCCGCCGCCATCGAGCGTCGCCACGCGGCCCTCGTCGAAGAACGAGTCCCGCCCGGCATCCGCAACCGGCGCCACGTTGCCGTCTTCGTCCCGGATGGTGATGTCGGCGGTGGCC
The DNA here is from genome assembly GCA_050740235.1 of Gammaproteobacteria bacterium. Taxonomy (GTDB): domain Bacteria; phylum Pseudomonadota; class Gammaproteobacteria; order Steroidobacterales; family JACDCP01; genus JACDCP01. The sequence goes on along the minus strand of JBOIDB010000164.1, from coordinate 7,624 downwards.
CGAGCGCCGAGCATCGCGCCCGTCGGCGCGGACAAGGATACCGAGAACTGCTCGTCAGGCTCGATCGCCGCGTCGTCGACGAGCGCCACTTCGATGACGCGGGCGGTGAAATCGCCCGCCGCCCATTCGAGCAGGCCGGAATCGACGGTCTCGAAGTCGCCGCCGCCGACGGCCGTGCCGGCGGACGTGCTGAAGCTCACGGATGCCGCGCCGCCCGCGCCACCCTCGCGCCGCACCGTGACGAGCACGCGGCCCGAACCCTCGTCGGCCGTGATCGCGGCGTCCATCACGGCGATCTCGCCGGCGGCGCCGGGCTCCAGGACGAAGATCTGCGCCATCGCGGGCGGTGCGAGGGTCGCACCGTTGCGCGGATCGTAAAGCCGCACGAAGAACTGCTCCATACGCTCGCCGAGCCCGTCCGCGGCAAGCGAAACGTCGAATCGCCGTTCGCCCGATTCGCCGCCCGCCCACGATAACCGGCCGCCGCCGGCGGCGAAATCGTCCATGCCGGCCGACCCTGCCAGCAACTCGTACGCGACGCTCGCTGCGCCCGCGATGCCGCCGATGCGCTCGACGCCGACGCTGACGGATTCGCCCTCCGCGGCGGAGAAGCTCGAAGCCGTGAAGCCGAAGCCACCGGCCGGGCCGTCGCGCGTGTCGTCCTCGAGCACGTAAAGGCCGCTGTTGATGTCGCTCAGAATCACCATCCCGCTCGGCAGGAACGGGTAGACGCCCCAGGCGCCGTTGAAGCCCGAGCTATTGTTGATCGGATACGTGTCGAGGAAGCCGGCGTCCACGGGCGCTGCCGGATCCGTTATGTCGAGGATCGTCAGGCCGCGCGTGTAGTTCGACATGTAGTACCGGTTCCCGCGCACGTAGCCGTTGTGATCCACGGCGCCCGTGGGTCCGGTCCATTCGCCGGCCGGCACCGGGGCCCGGAGATCGGAGATGTCGAATACGCGCAGCGTCGTATTGAGCGCGAGCCGTTGCTCGTCCAGCTCGTCGTGCACGAAGACATAGCGCTCGTCCTCCGAATACCAGCCCGAGTGGACGTAGCGCGCGTTGTCGTAAGTCGTCGAGCTCAACAGTGCCGTGCCGGTCTCGCGTATGTCCCACAGCTCGAACGTGAGCTCGTTGAAATCGACCAGCACGATGCAGCCGGGCCCCTGGTCGACGCACTGCACGCCGCGGCGCGCGTCCTCGATGACGAGCGAGGTCGCGTCGTGCATGTAGCCGCCGGAGGGCGACTCGCCGACCAGCGCCGGATTCCGCGGATCCGCGAGACTGTAGAGGCGGAACGCGCCGCCGCGCCGGTTCGAGCCCGCGATGGCGAGCATCGGCTCGAGCCCGGCGAGGGGCACGCCCGTCGCGTAATCGGCATTGGCCAGGTAGACGTTGTGCGCGCTCGCATCGCCGGTGCGGTTGCCGGCCAGCGAAACGGCGTTCGGCAGCCCCGTCATGTCGATGATCGCGAGCCGGTCGCCCGCGGCGTCTGTCGTCACGTACGCATAGGCATTCCAGCGGCCCGCCGCCGGATCGAACGACTGCAGGACCTTCACGTCGCGCCAGACCGATTCATCGCCCCGGATGCTGCCGACCTCGACGGGATTGGAGGGATCGCTCAAATCCACGACCGCCGCGCCGTTGCGCAGGCCGATGACGCCGTACTCTCTGTTCGTGTTCAGGTCCACGAAACCCCAGATGTCGTTGGCGCCGGATGGCTGCGTGCTGAACGCGCCGAGCGGCATGTGCGAAACGAGATTGACGCGGCTGCACTCGAAGCCGCCCGCGGAGCCGCCCGTGCAGGGCTCAGCGGAGGCGCTTGCGCCGAGCCTGTGGAGATCGGCCATGAGTGCGTCGAGCTCGCCGTCTTCGTCGATACTCTTGCGATCGGCGATCACGTGAAAGCCGCGCGTCTCGAGGGATTCGCGAAACTCGGCGGGCACGCCGATCAGCGTGGTCGGGGGCAGATCGCGCAGGCGCTTGGCGAAGTTCGGCGCGTAGCCGCCGGACACGCCGACGACGCCGCTCGTCAGATAGAAAATATCGGCGGCGCTCTCGAGCTCGTATTGCCCGCTCGCGATCTGAATGTGATCCCCCTTGCCAGCCTGGCCGGCGGCGTAGCCGATCGTCCGGCAGGGCCGGGCCGCCTCGTCGCAACGTCCGGAGTCGATACCGTGCGATGCTACATAACGTGGCTTGTCGTGCTCGGCATGACCCGATGCGATCGGTGGTAACAGGACCGCGGCCGCCAGGCCGGCGGCCGCAATCGTCGAAGCGGATTTCATTCAGGCGGCCCCTCGCGGAAGTCACCGGTTTTGACCGTGGAGCGTAGCACGGGTTCGCTGCGCCAACGCGCGCGCGGCGCTTTGCAACGCGGCACGGTTACTCGCCTGTGAGAGAATTGCAGGCCCCGAATCGAGGTTTCGATCGTTGATAAGCTTTGAGAAGCCGAGAACAAGAGGAATCACGCATGCAGAGAATTGCCTCCTTCTGCCTGGCTGCCGCATGGCTCGTCACGGCCGGCTGCGCGGCGCAGTCCGCTGTCGAGGCTGACGAGAATCCCGACGCGACCGGGCAGCGCAACGGCATGACGCCCGTCACCGATGAGCCAGCTTCCCCCGCAATGGAGGCGATGGCGCTGAAGATTGCCGGCGAGCACTTGTCCGTGCCGGTCGGCGAGCTCGAGCTCGTGCGCATCGAGCCGGTTCAATGGCGGGATTCGAGCCTCGGCTGCCCGCAGCCGGGCATGAACTACATGCAGGTCATCACACCCGGGCATCTCGCACTCGTGCGGCAGGCCGGTGTCGTCCACCGCGTGCACATGGCGGAAGGGCGCGGATTCGTCTGCGAGAAACGTCCCGCGAAGACCGCCGCGAAAGGCCCGCAGCCGCTGCTGACGTTCTCGCAGCCTCAGCTCGAGTTGCTGGCGCGGGCGGATCTTGCTCACCGCCTCGGCGTGCGCTCCGCTGAGGTCTCGATCATGGGCTCGCAGTCGGTCGTCTGGCCGGATGCGGCGCTCGGCTGCGGAGCGGCCGATGAACCATCGGGCTTCGGCCAAACGAAGGGCTTCGTGATCATGCTCGCTCACGAAGGCCGGGAGTACGAATATCACGCGGACCTGCGGAGCGTGATCCCCTGCCCGCCGATCGAGGCTCGCTGACTCCGATAAAAAAAACCGCCCGCGGACTCGGGTCCGCGGGCGGCATGCGTGCGTCCTGAACGCAGGCGATTACCGGGCGTCGATCGCCACCTCGGTCTCGCCGATGGTGTCGGTCCCATCGCTGTGGCTCAGGATGCCGAGGTGCCGGGTGCCCGGCTCGAGGTCCGCCCAGTCGACGTTGACCGTGCCCGTCGTGGCGACCACCGCGTTGGGCGGTGCCGTGATCGTCGTGTTGCCGGCATCGCTCCCGTCGAGATTGAAGTTGAAAATCGTATACGCCGTGGGTCCCGGAGCACTGGCGAAATCGTCGATCACCGCCAGATACCTGGACGCAACCGGATTCACGAGATTGACTTCTTCCGCCGAAGTGGGCGATCCGCTCGCACCTACCTGCTCCAGCCTGCGGCAGGAGCGGTTGAGGCAGCGAAACACTCGCAGATCCAGGTCGTCCGATCCGTCGCCCGCACCGACGTCCTCGTCGAATATGGCGAAGCGCGCCAGGGTCGTGCCTTCCGGAACGACGAACTCTTCCGGGCTGGAGGCCGGAGCATCTTCCACTGTGCCCGAAGCCGCAACGCCGGCGACCAGCCCGTCCATGCTCACCTCGTACGGGCCGTTGTAGCCGAAGCCCACCTCGAAGCTCAGGGAACCGGAAGTGCCGGTGCCAGTCACCTCATCCGGCGCAAGCAACGCGACCGGTCGAATCGCAATCGGGCTGCGCACTTCGCTCTGACCGTCCGTCCACGTCAGGGAGCCGAACACCCACTCGTCGAGGGCCACCTGGCCGGTCGCCGTGAAGGTCACCTCGTAACTCGCCGATTCACCTGCATCGACGCTGATGATCGACGGCGATACGCTCACGTCGATACCTGACGGCTCTTCGACGGAAACCTGGAACGACCCGCTGGTCGCGCCGACATTTGTGACGGTGCGAGTGATGCTCTGCGTGCCGGCCAGTTCCGCGATGCCGATCGAAGGCAGGTTGAGGTCGCTCGAATCGAGCGAAAAGCCGGAACTCTCGAGGGCGTCGCAAGTGCCCTGGCCGACCACGTCGGCCTGGTTCTCCGCCCCGCACAGGAATGCGAGATAGTCGAGGAGACCCGCGTCATAGGCGAGACCCGGCTCGAACGCATCGTCCGGCACGATGAATCCGGCGCCGATGTCGAACGGATCGGCCGCCTCCTCGCCGAACGTCTTGCGCAGATCCTGCCTTGCCGTCGTCATCAGCGCCGACCTGGCCATCGCCGCCGTCCAGTCGGGATGCGCCTGCTTGAGCAACGCGAACACGCCGGCCGTGTGCGGGCTGGACATGGAGGTGCCACTCAGGAACTGGAAGAACTGGCCGCCGCCCGAGTTCGCGTTCGGGAACAGCGTCTCGCCGGCGATGATGCGGACGCCCGGCGCCGCGATGTCCGGCTTGATGATGTCCGGCGCGCCGCCGTTCGGCCCGCGCGATGAGAAGCCCGTGATGCGATCGGCTCGCGGCACCTGAATGGCCGGGCTGACCGTCCCGGTCACAGTCTCGGTCGCGGCGGTCGTGGTAATCAGATCGCCGTCGAAGAAGCCGATCATGAGGCCGGGAATGGTCACGGTGTCATCCAGGCCACCCATGACGATCGGGTCGATGCGGTCCGGCGCGGTGCCGTCGTTGTAGACGACGATCGCCTGGGCGCCGGCATTCTGCGCGTTCGTGTATTTGACGATGAAGCCGCAGGTACCGCGAATGATGAGCGCGATGTTGCCGTCGATGTCGGCGCCGTTCGACAGCGGCGCGCAACCGTCGAGCGGCACGCCCGGCACGACGTCGGCGCTGATGGTGCCGGCATCGGCGAGCGTCACCGGTCCGGCGCCCTCGAGGCCTTCGTAGGTATCGGCGATCGAGACCGGCGAGGTGACTTGCAGGCCCGTGCCGAAGTTCTCATTGTCCTCGGCCGCCGCGGTCGCCGTCACCCAGGGTTCACCCGACGGCGAGCCGATGGTCTGCGCGCCCGGGCCCTCGTTGCCGGCGGAGACGGCGACGAACACGCCGGCATCCTGCGCGAACAGGAAGGCGATGTCGTCGGGTCCGGTAAAGCTCGTGCTCGGTCCGCCGATCGAGAAGTTGATGACGTCGACGCCGTCGCCGACCGCCTGGTCGATGGCGGCCATGGAATCCGACGAGAAACAGCCGCTGTCGTCCGGGTCGGGCGCATCCCAGCAGACCTTGTAGGTCGCGATGCGCGCGCGCGGCGCCATGCCGCTCACGATGCCGACCGGCTCGCCGTCGATCTCCGCCTCGACTCCGAAGTTGCCGCCGGCCGTCGTCGTGGTGTGCGTGCCGTGGCCGTCGCTGTCGCGCGCGGAGAGGAACTCCCCGTCGGCCAGCGTGTTGGCGTTCAGGAACGCATCGGAAAACGCCTCGGCCTTGAGCAGCTTGTTGTTGCAGGTGAACGGCGCATCCAGCGGATTGAAGTCCGTGTTGCCGAACTCACAGCCGGTGCCCGTGAAACCGGCCGGCGGCGGTCCGAAAGGAATGTCCGGGCCCTTGTTGCCCTTCTTCGGCGTCGGCTCGTCGGCCAGGCTCGGATGATCGGGCTGGATGCCGGTATCGATCATGCCAATGACCACGTCTTCGCCGACGAAGCCATCGGACCAGGGCTCGCCGGGCTCGGTCAGACCGATGAAGTCGGGGGTGGAGTTGGTGTGCGGTTTCAAAAGCTCGTCTTCCCAGACGTTCAGCACGTCGCCGCGCGCCTTGAGCGCCTCCACCTGCCCGGGCGTCAGCACGGCCGCGAAGCCGTTGAAGACGACGTTGTAATCGTAAATCTTCCGGCCGCCGACGGACCGCAGAGCCTGGTCATGACCCGCGTTGAGATGGGCCGTATAGGCCCGGGAGGCCGCGCTGCGCGCGTCGAGGTTCTTGCCCTTGTCGGGTTTGGTGGCCGGCATGCCCTCAATGCCGCCCTCGTAGGCCGCGAGCGGATCACCGGCCATCTGCACGATATAACTCTTCGCCCCCGATGCGGTCGCCTGCGCGGCGCCGTCGCTTGCGCCCGGTTCCGCGTGCGCGGTCATGCCCAACGCGAGCCCCAGAATCACTCCTGTGAGACGTAGTTGACGCTTCATCGTGGTCACTCCTGATGACACACCGGCGGGAATGCGGGCAGGAGAGGGAGCTCTCCTTGAGGCTCGATGCAGAAGTGGCAGAAGCGGGATGGGAACGAGGGAGAGGAATCCAAAAAGTCCCCCTTCCGTCCTTGTTGCCGAGCGAATCCGTTTCGCCGGTTTCGTTATCTATAGTTGTCCTTATCTATATATACCGGCCGCGCGGAACGTACGGGCGCACCGCGCAAGCGGGACGGTCGCCGGGACCGTTTTTATCCATGTCGCAAGTGGAGCGTACCGCCGTCGCATAGGGATATCAATCCCAAACCACGGGCCGGGGTGATTTTCATCCGTCGAGGTTCGGTTTCGCCAAAAAAAAGACCGCCCACGGACTCGAGGTCCATGGGCGGTCGCGCGTCCTTACGGCGGACGTTATTGCGTGTTGATCAGCAGCTCCGTGGTGCCGATCGTATCGGTGCCGTCGCTGTGGTTCAGGAGCCCGAGGTGCCGTGTATCCGGCGCGAGTCCCATCCAGTCCACGGTGACCGTTCCCGTGGTGCCCGACACGGCCGAAGGCGCCGTCACCATCGTGTTGCCCGCGTCCATGCCGTTCATATTGAAGTTGAACAGCGTGTAGGGCGTGGGGTCGCCAGCCGTCGCGAACTCGATCACGAAGGCCGCGTAGACGCCGGGTACCGGATTCGGAACGTTGAACTCCTCCTCCGAAGTCGGTCCGGCGCTCTGGCCGAGGAACGGGAAGCCGGCGACATCCGGACCGAAGACCTGCAAGTCGAGGTCATCCGTACCGGAGCCGTCGCCCGTGTCCTCGTCGAACAGCGAGACGCGCAAGAGCGTCGTGCCGGGCGGAACGGCAAAGAAGTGCAGAACGTCACCGCCGTCGGGGACTGCATCGGGCATCGCATTGCCGTCCGTGAGGCCGTCCACGTTCACCTGATAATCGCCCGTGTAGCCGAAGTTCACGTCGAAGTTCAGCATGCCGTCCGTTCCCTCGGCCCTCAGCTCGTCCGGAGCGGTGAGCTTGACCGGCCGGATGGCGATCGGGCTGCGGACCGTCGTGCCGCCGTGCTTCCACGTCAGCGAGCCGAATGCCCATTCGTCGAACACCGTCTCGTCGGTGACGGAGAACGTAACCTCGTAGGTCGCGGTCTCGCCGCCCCTGAGTCGAATGCTCGACGGCGAAACGCTCACGTCAATGCCCGGCGGCGCGTCGACGATGGCGCGGTAACGTTTCCTGCCGTGGCTCTCGTCGACGCTGGTGACGGTGCGCATGATGGTCTGCGAGCCGACCAGCTCGGCGATGCCGATCGACGGCAGGTTGAGGTCGCTGGCGTCGAACGGGAAGCCCAGCGTTGCGGC